>WJJU01000716.1 GCA_014729595.1 Chitinivibrionales bacterium | reverse complement strand
TCCAGAGTGCCGCTTCAATACTCGAAGTTCCTTCGAGTTCGGGCCAGATTCCCGCCGCCCTGTCCGCGATATCCTGAGCCTTTTCCCGGTTGACTCCGCTTCTGTTGTAGAATGCCCAGAATTTATGGGCGACCCTGGTTTTCCCGGTTCGATAATCATGGTTGGCGTCAAGGGCGTTGCCGAGATACTCTGCTTCCCGATACCCGGGAGGAGCGTACATGCGGCTGACCCAAATGTCGCGCCCCCAGTGTCCTTCATAGGTGAGTTCCTTCATGTTCCAGTAGGGGGTATCGGTTTCGAAGTCAAATCCACTGGTCGTGGGTATCTGACCAACAAGAATGGCGCCTTGAAGCCCATCATTGACATAGGACTCGTGAAGATGGTTCCACACCTCCTGAGCGGTAATCCCGCGAACCATAGTCGATATCCGAGCCCGATACCCCTCGTTCCGAAGGTCTTCCGCAAGGCGATTGAGTTTGCTGTCAAGCTCATCCTCGATGTTGTTCGCGACAACGATGTCGACGAGGTCTCTTTCGTTTCCATAGCTCCGCGTGGACAATGCGGCACCCATGAGGCAGCAGAGGAAGATACTTGTCGATACTTTGTTTTTCATGTTTGGAACGCTCCTTGTTTTTAGAGGGCTGACTCTCGAATCAGTTTCGTGACCGAAGGGCGGGCAGAGCACGAAGTACCCTGCGGAATCCCGGTCCGCTGATTCGAATAAAGGAAACCTGATTGGCCGGAACGTAGGTGGAAAGATCGCAGACTGAGTTCCTCTCCAGATGCTCTCTCTCAAACACAACGGCAATACAGCGGCCCGCGGCATTGAAAAGCCCGATAGAAACCTGGCCTGCTACGGGCATGGTGATATGCAACCTGGCGTTCCTAACTGCGCAGTTCACTGAGGGAGCGGGGCTCACCGGGTCGCTTCCGCTATTGGTTGCTCCATCGTGGTAGTCCCGAATGAACCACCTTTGGGCATCGTTGTCCGAAGCTCGTCGAAACTCCAGGCCGGCCCCGGCAACCACGTCCGACGCGGTCAGGTAGGTGGAGTCAAAACCATCGACGGAACCGTAGATGTGACCAATTCTGTAGGCGTCGTCGCTCGCGGGGATGAGGAGCCAGGTATACCCGCAACCATGGTCGCTCATGATCACGGAACCGTCCTCGGTGCCGCTCATGCCGTCGTAGCAGAGTCCCCTCCCCGTGTGGTTATTGGTAAAGGTGTACCAGTCCGGTCTTGATGTACTGAAGGGCGACAGGTCCCAGACATGCAAGTGCCCCTCGCCGGGGCTTCCCAGTGCAACCGTCCCCTTGTCTCCCAGTACATTTGCGTCTTTTACTACCAAATCCGGATTCGCGGCGGACACCAGGTTTTTGAGATTCGTCTCTTCCGGGTCTGAGGCTTCCAAGATGAATGGCTCGGATTGTTGGTGTGCCAGCCAGGGATCCCGCACTCTTACATAGGGCTTGTGCCGTCCTTCGACGGTGTAGGACCAGGTGAGGGTGATAGCACCGTTCGATACGTTCTCCATAGTATGGTCAGGTGAACCGTCGCCGGCACGATCGAGGTACCATTCAACGCTCACGGGATCACCATCGGGATCATTTATTGTGGCAATGAAGGTCACCTCCTCGGCGATACCGACCCTTGTCTTGCCCGATTTGACGTTAAGGGAAACCTCGGGGATTGCGTTTTCCGGCGCAATGGTATGTCCCTTGTGGTTGGGTCTGAGCGAAAGATCGCCGTACATCATGGTACGGTCCAGGGTCTTTGTCTGGTTGAAAGGATAATCGGCGAGAAGTGCCATGCCCCACGAATCCCCGGCTCGAATCCGAGCGCGACTCCCGGACCCGTCGGAGTCCATAAGAATAAAGGCGGGGTAGTAGACGTCATCGGTCCCGCCGATGCTCAGAACATTAAAGGTTCCGGGAGCTATCGTTTGCCAATTGAGAACACCGCCAAGGGCGCCGGAATGACAGGAAGCGGCAAACACAAACCGAATCTTACATCCCTTCTCCTTCACGTCCGAATAGCCAACGGTAGCATAGGACCGCTCCGAACCATGTGCTTGTTCATCAAGGATTTCACCGCCATGGTTGAAAACCGCCTCCCGCATTCCCTTGTAATCAACAGCTTCGGACTCGGACCACGTGTCAAGGGCAACTTCCGACCGGTCGAGCCCGGCCCCCGCTCCCTTGCAGTAGCCATTGTCACCGGTGAGGCATGAGTGAATCCAAACCTTGTGAGGGAGCCGGCTTTGACCGGTGCGGTAGTAGTGGTTCGCATCGAGGGCATTTGAGAGATGGGCGATCTCGTCCACGCCGGGTGGAGCGTAGATGCGACTGACCCAGATGTGCATCGGGAGTGACGATTTGTAGGAGCCGATAGTGGCGAGGTAGGAATCCATGTTCCAATAGGGAAGGTCGGTGTTACCACCGGATGCCACCGGTATATGCCCCACGAGCAGCGCGCCTTGGAGATCATCGTTGTCATAGGCGTCTTTGAGGTGTTCCCATACGTCTCGATCACTTCGCCCGCCGCTCCAACGCGATATCCGCGCGGTGTAGCCATCGTCGATGAGGTCGTCTTTGAGCCTCTCCAGTTTTGTTTGCAATTCAGAATGCACGTTATCCGCCGTGATGATATCTACCAGGCTGCGAGTTTCCGCTTCGAGCGCCAGGGCCAGGACTGCCGCCAAGATTGCCGAATGAAAACTTCCTGCAAAAGATACGATCCGTCTTCCCATTTGCGATCTCCTTGCTTTTCGTGGCTTTTCGGCAATCGAGGTCATCCTTTCGGCGGCCCTTGTCGGTGCGGCATGTCTACATCGCATCACCGGCCGCCGCCGGAACCTCATCGATTTTGGCCTGAAGGTAGGCCTGCACAGTGGCTTCCTTTCCCACCATCTGAGATTCCAGCCATGTCCCATAGATACGCAAGGCGGAACGCCCCGCCGGGCATGAGGTCCTGCCGAGAGCCTCCACTATGACGCTGCCGTACTCATAGTCGTATTTCGGTTTCACGACTTCATCGATTTCTCTTTGGAGAATGGGAACACATCGTGGATCACCTAGTTCGCCCAAGGCCTTCACGCCGGCCGGAAGCACAACGCCCTGGAAATTGTCAATGCGCTTTCTGTTGTCCAATAGAAATTGATCGGTGTCCGCTAATGCCGCGATGCCCTCGATACGCACCAGGCTCGATATGGCCGTGCAGACGACCCCGGGCTCGGGATCCTTCAACTTCCGCCGGAGATACGCCCCGACGTTCTGAGCGGCCGCATTCGACTTGGCAAGGCCCGGTACATTGCCGCCGGCCTTTCCCAGGGCTTCAATTGCCAAGACCTTTACATAGGCATCGGTGTTTCCCAGGGCCATGAGTGTTTCGAGGGCCAGCGCGTCACCCCGCTCTCCAAGCGCCGCAACCTCCGCCTTTCGTTTCTCAAGGGGGCGACGTGTATCAATGTAGCGATCAAGTCCGGACTCACCGCCGGCCGCGGTCAATAGCAGCAAACAGATTACGCCACTCTTCCCATTGGTCATCGTATCCCTCCATCCTCGGGTTAAACATCCAGCGCCCATAATGCGCTTGACCTTCCGGAAATTCAACGCGGGTACCATCATACACCAAAGCTCACTGATAATGCGAAGTAGATCTTAGTGACTCGGCACGAAAGCTCTATGAATGAGCCCACGGCATCGGCTGGGCAGCGAAGCGATACATGGGGTCAGAGTTCCTTTGGCCCCATTCGGTAGCTTGGTAGACGCCGACCATGTTCAGGAGATTTCCGCGGCACAGTCACAGACATTTAATATAGCGTTGGGTACGAATACTGTCTGGATATATTTTGCGGCTATTGACAACATTTAATCGGTTATTTTGGCCTTAGGGGTTGCAGAGGGATGGTTTTGGGGCATCATTTGACAACACTTTTTAGTCTCTTCCGGCGCATAGGTCACAGTTTCGCCAACTCTAAGCGGCCATTATTTGCATTCCGGGGAGCGGTCACGCCCCCCCAACAAATTTTATGAAGGTTTTTTGTGGTGAAACGATGGGGATTCCCCTGTTACCCATTAGCGCGATATCCGGCACTAACCTGCCCGGCCGTCACCCGCGCAAACGAACCTTTTCTCATGTGCCTTCGGAAAACCGACGTATGCGGCTATGCGGCGAATGTCGAGCAATAAGCAAACTCTAAAACATCCCTTTACCAAGCGCATGAACCTCTGCATTGTCGAGGACCCTGTCGTAGACTCTTATGTCGTCAAGCTTTCCTCTGAAAGGATTTTTGTGTAGCGGACTGTAACCGAATGTGAGAACGAGGCTCTCAGGTGCATCGTCGGCGGTGGAGGCGGCTGAACCGAGCGAACCATTGATATAGACTTCCGACGAGCCGTCGTCCATATTCCAGGTGCACGCAACATGATACCACCGGTTTTGTACAAGCGTTGTTGTGTCGTGCAAAAAATCCATTTCGCGTGCAAAGGCTTCGTTTGCTATACGACTATCTCTTATGCTGATCTCGAATTCACTGGCGTTGGACCCGATTATTCGGTATGTTTTCGCGGAGTGCAATTCTTCGGAATACAACCAAAACGCTATTGTGCCTTGACTCGAAGGGGTAAATGAACCGTCAATGCTCGCTCGGTCGGTATCGGCATCGAACCGGAGCGCTTCGCCGAATCGGCCCGGCACATAGACGGCGCCTTCTACCTTTCCGTTAAGGCTCGTGTTGATACTATTAATAAGAAGCGATTCGTGAGCGGGGCGGTCCAAGCTCCAGTGGGCGAAAAGCCCGCTCGAGATATCCGCAATGCAAAGGGTATCGGTATAAATTGTGGTGCCGTGCTCGTGTATCTCAAGAGGGTGGGCTACCCGCACCGTACCGGTTTGTGTCTCACCGACGGCAATAAGGTTAAAGGTGCCGGCGGGAACATTATGGAACACAAAGCGCCCTTCCGTATTTATAAGAGCATATTTCTCCATCCCCTCGATCATTACCGCCTTCTCGTCGACCTTTTCGACTCCTCGTGCGATCCCCTCCAACCGGTGCCCCGGCTGTAGTGCAATGGATACCGGTACTTGGAGCGTACCCGTATCGATGCTCAAGAGTCGCCCGGCAACAAGACTGTCACCGGAACTAACCGTCAGCCTGAGTGGCGGCCCTTTAGAAAGTGTGAAGCTGAAACGGCCGTCTTCATCGGCAAGAGTTTCGGGGTGGCTATCGTTTGATGCATGCTCCTGTCCCCAAGGACCCGACAGATAGTCCAAAGGTCGGGCCTGAACGAGCGCATACGGAATCGGTGTGCCGGTCGCATCGGTTACCTTCCCGGCAACCGTGATACCGTTGGTCGTTTCGGTTCCCCCGCCGCCGGATGTAATTGGGTTTTGCCTTGCACACTGTGAGCCGATCAAGAGCAAGACGCATAAAAAAGTGATCGCACGTACATCGGGCCGTTTCATGGCTAATCTATCCTTCGGGTGAGGGGAAACAACTGGAGATTGAGCTGAAACACGCGATCCGGATTTTCATCGGCTGCCGCGGTGTCCAAGAACTCACGGCGAAGGTTTTCGAGTTTTTCTTTCAGTTCGGGTAGTCGTTCGTGTGAACAACTAAGAGTGATCGACGAGATATCGCGTTCATCTTTGTCTACATTTTCCAGAGCTTGTTTCGCAAGATCAGAAGCTGCAATCTGGAATCTATGGATTGTGACCGAACGCCAGCCGTCGCCGGTGGTAAGAACCGTGTCACGGCGCTCGTAAAAGCCATTTTCATTCATTATGATAAGCCCAAGCTCTTCAAGCAAGGATAAGGACCGTCGAATGCTTTTCCCGGCAACTCGGGGAGTAAGGTACCGCGCAATTTTTTCGGCATCATCTTTTGAAACTCGCATTATTGCCACAAGTTCGCGAACAACCGGATTGTACCAATGCGAAAAATAGCGATATATGTCGGGATCGATAAGCTTACGGCTATTGCGATGAAAAGCGATAAGCTTCTGAAATGCCTTTTCTCGTTGTTCGTGGGAATGTGCCTGCGCGAATCGGACCAGATTTTTGAAATAAGTCTTGTCCCCCCGCTTGAGACCAAAAGCATCGGCAAAAGGCTCGATTAATTGATCGGCAATGTTACGGGAGCCGTTAAATATGGAGGTAATATGACCCGGGGATTTTAAGCCCACCAGATGAACAACGTATTGATAGTTGAAAGCCTTATTACAAGCATGTTTTGCACGATATAAGTCGCGAAGAAATGCTCTATAGTCAAGATATTCTCTTATTCGTGGTAGTTGCATCTTTTAGTTCTAAGCCCGAAGGTCTTTTCGTCGATATCCGCCGAATACTCCGCCGCCGGTCCTGCTTGCGGTTTTCCTCCCCGGGCCATACCGCCAAGACCGCGCTGTCTCTACGTAAGCGTGTGTATCGCTGCAACTCACGCATAAGGTACAAGGTTCCAAGAGCCGGATTCATCAAAAATCGCGGCCCCCTCCACTTGTACCTACCTTACCTTCCGGTTTGGGCGTACCTCGATAATGCCGGGGGGGGGCGGAGCCTTAGCATCATTCAATATAAGCACTTTTCGTGGCATATGCATACTAAATATATATATGTAAAATTTTGCTTCATGTGTACTTGCCATATTTTATTGTATGGCAATAACTTATAAAGTGTCAGCTACAATTGCCTTGCACGCTTTTTGTGAAAAATGTAAAAAATGCCGCGAACTCATCTGTTGTTGAGTATATTAAATGATATAGTTGCTTGCGCCTTGTCTGTAGGCCCCGAGGAGGTCCCTCGCTCGCCGGCAGGGACTGTCTTCTAAACCAAGGAGTACTATTTTATGAAACTCGCTATGGCGGTAACGAGCTCGGTGGTTGCCTTGATGAACGGCTTAGTTGCGCAAGAGCAGGTGTTTGAAGAGCTGAACGAGATAGTGGTCATAGAGTGTGAATCGGTGCCGGCGGGTACGGACTGGGAATTTCGGACGGGAAACTATAAGCTGGGTGGCACTAAATCGATTGCCGGCTATTCCGGCAACGGCTGCTATCATTTTGTAGGGAACAGCGAGGCCAACGGTCCCGCCAAGGGAATCATGGACTACAACATAAAAATAAACACTCCCGGCACCTACAGATTGTACATGAGAGGAATGGAAGCTCCCATTGAGTCCGGCGCCGGCGATCGTGCCAACGATTGCTACATTCGGATGGTCGGTCAATCGGGTTGCGAGGGTAATCTAAAAAAATTCGTCAGATTAGGGGGGAGCTTTGAATGGACATGGAATATCAGACTTGAGTGTTCACACCATTCGTTTTCCGACCCTTATTATGAGTTAGGCGCCGGCATTCACACGTTTCAAATTGCGGGCAGGTCAAAAAATTTTCTTGTCGATAGATTTGTTCTGGCAACAAATAATGTATCTAATCCTAAAGATCTCAGCCTGCCCGAATCGCCCATGACGGGCGATACGGTGCCAAATCCTAATCCGACCCCTTCCCCGACACCCGTCAAAATTGTGTCTCCCGCCGTCGGCGCCGTGCTTCCAATGGGTCAAACCCTCGAACTGATCGGCGAATGGGAAAACTTGTCTTGGGAATACGATGCCAATTCGGACGGGCTCGGGAAAATTGCCATAGGTCAAGGCGACACGGTAACATTCCTTACGCCAACGGGTATTACCGGTCCCCAAGAACTTACCCTCTATCTGACCGGGAATGAGGAAATGGCCACACTGACCTTTGACCTCACGGAAAGCACCGCAAGCGCAGGCGGATATTCTCTATCGATGCCGCGAAAACGCGGTACCGGCATGATAAAAATATTTCGCCTGGACGGATCTTTTGTCTGCGAAACGGCAAGCAAACTCAAACGAGGCCGTCTCGCCGCCGGTACCTACTTGGTTAAAGCGGATGGAGTTATCAAACCGATAACTATAGGAAAACGCCGCTAATGCGCATATTGACCATAAACAGCAGCCAAGTAAACCAAGTCGTTGCATAGAAATCCGTTTGACATTTATTTAAGTGAATGAATTATATGGACTTATGGCCAAGATTGTATCTATTTCCGGATTTCGCCACCGGCGAAATCCGGAAATCTCAGTATATGGCAAACAGATTATTACCCTCTGGGAAAGCCCTTCGGTATCCAATCGCTTCGTTGGGGAGGGATCGACTTACGCCTAGTAAGCCATCCCCGCCCCGCCTCACGATTGAATACCGAGGAACTTTTGCAACAATAGGGTAAACATGCTCGGGTTTTATGTTGTGGCACTATTTATTTGACGGAGCCGAAAATGAAAACATCTTCCAGTATACTTTTGTTGCTTTTTGCTTCATTGAGCATTGCTCAAACGGTGAGTCTTTTGCCAAATGCCGCCGATTTCAAGGATGATTGCTGGACCGTGCGAACGTTCCCCGGTGTTTCCAAGGAAACCTTTGGCATAAAGGGAACGGGAACCTCATTGAACGGCTTTGTTACCTGGGACAGCTTCAGCGGTTCTACCGGGAATTACAAGATGGAGCTGCAGGCGGTTTTGGAATCGGACGGCGACTCACCCTACAAGCTGTATATTGAAGGAACCGAGGTCGCATCAGGAAGATACCCTTACGCCGACGGCTCGAAAGACTGCAATGGAAACACCTACAAAGTAGTTTGGCTCGATCTGGGAACACATACTATTGCCGAAGGCAACCGGATACGATATTGGGCTAAATCCGTCTATCCGTGCGGCAGCAGCCATGGGCAATACTCTCGTTTCCAGGAGATTCGTTTTACTCGTGTAACGCAAGACGCTACGCCTCCCTCCCCACCGGAAAATCTCGTCGAAATCGGTACAACAAACCGCTCCATTTCGCTCAGTTGGTCCGCCTCTTCCGATCCGGAATCGGGGATAAGTCGATATGAGGTATATATTGGCGAGACACTGAAGGTAACTGTGAGCGGAGAGGCTACCAGTGCCGATATAACCGGACTCGAACGCAATACCGGTTACACCAATATCCGTGTAACCGCCGTGAATGGTGCCGGCCTTGAATCTGAGGGCGGCGAAAGCATCACCGCGCACACCGCAAACAATCCCGCTCCCGACGGAACCATTTTCATCCGCGCCGCCGATGGAAAGCTGAGCAATGGCATGACCATGGCGTATAGTAATAATGTGCCCGGTGCACTCGGCGGCAATTCGCTCTATGGAAAGAACGGTACTATCTCGGGTCCATCATCGGATGACTCAAAAGTAACATATACGATAGTGATCCCCGACGGTAATGAAGGCTCGTACTATGCCTGGTTTCGGGGACGGTACTCTTTTGACGGCGGGAACTCTTTTTGGATGAGCGTAGACGATGGTGCGGCCCAAAGAATACTCAACGGCGCCAATACCAATGGATGGCACTGGGAAGGGCATATGGCCGATGGAGCCGTGGATATCGGTAACCTCAGTGCCGGCCGGCATACTATCACCATTACCGTCCGTGAACCGGCGAACGATAATCTCCTCGACGTCATCTGCCTGAGCAGATCATCCGATTACCTGCCGACC
>WJJU01000715.1 GCA_014729595.1 Chitinivibrionales bacterium | reverse complement strand
GCTGAGTGCCGTATACTGTATGTCGTGTTCCGCCCCCTTTATTCGAGTCTGAAGGGCGAGGCGGGCGCGCTGACGATCCTCCGGTATTACGCATGCGGCAATATTGACACCGCGGTTAAGGTCTTCGGGACAATAGCCGAAAAGCTCGAATGCCGCCTTGTTGGCAAAGGTGAAAACGCCTTCTTTGTTGGTTTCGAAAACCGGTTGTGGAACGAGGTCGGCGAGTTCTCGGTATCGTCGCTCGCTCTCCCGAAGGGCCGTTTCGGTGCGACGTCGTTCTTCAATTTTCAACTGCAGGTTGGCGTTGGCGGCGGATAATTCATTCGTATAGCGTTCGACTTCCCGCTCCAGTGCGGTACGGTACTGAAGAAGTGCGTCGGTGATGTCGGTTTCATGTACAACACCGGCGAACCGACCCGCTTCAAACACGGGCAGGACCGACATGTCTGTTGACCGCATGGTCTCCAGTGCTTGGCCGATCTCCTCTTCGACGTCGATTGTGAGGGTGTGGGAGCGGTGACTGAACGTGGGGTCTACGGTATTGGCGTTCAGGTCATTTTTGGTTAGTAGCCCCCGGTATTCTCCCGCGTTCGTCACGACTACGACCGAATTATACCCAAGCGCCGTACGTAAATCTTCTCGCGATGCGGAAACGTCAACCTTTGGGAGATGCCTCCGAACTAACAGCTTGACTTTCACTCCTCGTTGCTCCTCGTTCTATTCTCTCGCGTTGTTTTTCGACAAGCAAGGTGCCGTTTTAATTGCGTAAAGTAAATGACAGCCCTCTGACTCTTAGGGCGGCGGGAAGGGTACCACACCGATGTCGCGCTTTGCATTCTCATCGAATGGATGCTGTCGCCGACTGAATCACCAGCCCGAATCGTGTTCTCGATTCCGTCGTATACCGTGAGCTACGCCGGCCTCTTGCCCATTTCGCTTGGGCCGCGCATATCTTCCATGATGACGTGGTAGCCGGTATAGCCGTTAGTCATGACATTCACAACCCCGCCGCCGGGTTTGCCCCAATGCCCGACTTGGTAGAGATTTTTTAAATGTGTACGAATCGGCAGCTTCGCTTCGCCGTACATCGCATAGGTGTTCTCGAAACCGTAAAGTGCGCCGTCGGTATTGCCCGTATAGCGCACGAACGTGTTCGGCGATCCGATTTCCGTAGTTTCAACCAGCTCCTTGATGCCGGGGTACAACTCTTCGGCTTTTTGAATCATTTTATCCGCCAGTCGTCGTTTGTCATCATGCCAGTCGGGTGAGCACGAAGCATGAGCGAAATGCATGAGTGTCAGCGTCGACTGATCCGTCGCTCGGGGAGTCGAAGAAAGCATGATGAGGTGATCAAGGCGAGTCGGACGGCGCGTGAGAGCCTTCTGGTAGACCTCGTCGAAATTATTGGTGTCGAACCAAAAAACGGTATTATGTTCTATAGGTTTGGGACAATTCGGGCGAAGGCCCAGGTAAACGATAACGCTCGAAAGCGAAGGGGACAAATTGGAGAGCCGTCTCTTCGTCAGTTTGCTTCTCCCCCCCTCATCGAGCATCGAGCCGTGGAGCAGGTAGGGGCTCACGTTGGATACTACAACCGGCGTCTCAAATTCCTCGCCCGCGGTGGTTCGTACGGCTTTGACGATTCGTTTTTCGGTGATCAATCGATTTACTTCACATCGTGTCCTGATTTCGCCTCCTCGTGAAACGATCGCGTGAGCCAGTGCGTCGACCAGGGTCCCGAAACCACCGTTAAGCGTGTGGGTTCCTTCATGGTAATGAAGCAGGAACATGACGGTGCAAAACAGTGCTCCGGCGTTTTCCGGTGATATTCCCGCATACGGCCATTGACCGAAAAGTGCGCGGCGAACAAAGTCGTTGTCGATAAGGTTGTGTATGATGCGATTATATGAAACATTATGATATCGGGAGACAAAGCTGCGATCCTCTTCCCGGAATGACTCTTCAAACTTTTTAACCGGATTAATCACATTATGTGTAACTAAATCCCACTCCCGGTGCAGCTTGTCAAGTCTGACGGAACCGTTCCGGCCCAAGGAATGCAATGCGGCATCGATTTCTTCTCTACGCGTGGGCATCGTGAACGAAAAAGCCGGCGTCAAGAGACGATACATTTCATTGAGTTCGACGGTCTGTATTTGGTCATCTACACCAAGAAGGCGAAGAAGATGACGGATCGTGCCCGTTTCCGCGAGAGGGACGGAATGGATGCCCGACTCAAAAATGTGTTTCTTTCGCCGGAAAGCATGGGCATACCCACCGAGCTTATTATGCTTTTCGAGGACAAGCACTTTCATGCCCGCCCGAGCCAAAAAGGCGCCCGAAGTCAGGCCACCAAGTCCTGATCCGATTATTATTGCATCAAATGAGCTTTCCATAATCACCTTAGTTTGCGGAAAAGTGATCCGCTATTACTTTTCGCCCAGTGTCCGTACCTAATGACGTGAATCATGTGGTGGTACTTAAACTTGTTGAGACGTTACCACATCCATCGCACATCTATTTGCCCGGTCGGAAGCGATGGGGCCCGAAGTCCGCACGAAACCTGTTCTTTGTCATACGCCGTGAAGCGCCAGGTGTACTAATCGACGGCGCCGGCAAGGCGAGGGCAAAGTGTTGAATGAGAGGTAAATTCGATTTTTTGGTATACGAGCGGCGCCGGCGGTACGAAATCGCTTCCCTGGTCGGTGCGGCGCCCTTCGAGGCACCCGGCTTGTCCGAAAGCGGTTCATAATTTAAGAATATAAATGATAGGCAAGAGCGATCCGTCCACGTTTGATGCCCATAAACCGGTCGTGCTCTCTGTAGGGT
>WJJU01000714.1 GCA_014729595.1 Chitinivibrionales bacterium | reverse complement strand
GGCACGGATCAGCCCACGAAGTTTTGAAGGGTAATTCAAAAGAAGCGCTACGATCATCCCCACCACCAACTCGAGCGGAACCGAAGCGAGAATAAACATGATGGTAAACCGAAGAGACTGCTGAAAGCTCGGATCTTCCAGCAGGCGCACGTAATTTTGCAGGCCGACCCACTCGCGCCCCAGAAAGGTAATATCCCGAAAAAAACTGGTCCAAACGGTCCCGATCACGGGAAGTGCGACAAAAAACGCCAGGAGCAAAAACAGCGGGAGCAAAAACAGCACCGCACTCCGCATTCCCGAACGATCCGTGAGCGCTTGCGTAGGTCGACCATTCGCCATTGCCGCGTCCATACTCCTTTCCGCTCTCTATACCCAACCCTGACCCGATTATGCTAAAAAACACCACCGAGGCATCCCGGCACGCATATCGGCCACATGCCCTTACCATTCCACCCCATAGCATGAACACCGCGCCGCCCCGTTGCGTTCCAATTTTTAGTTCACGGCAATCAATACGGCTCGCAACTGGTTGCCGCTCAGTTCACCTTACTGTATCGATTAACCGTCGCCTGCATCTCTTTTTCGCTCTTAGCGAGTGCCTCTTGGGGGCTTTCCCTCCCGGCGAGCGCGGCGTTCAGGTGGCTTTGAAGCGTCTGAGAAAGGTACGAATAATAGGGGACATTAGGACGAGCCACGGCATTCGTGAATACTTTCTCTAATTTGGTGAAATGAGGAAACCGCTCAAGCACTTCCGGATCACGGTATACATCTTTTCTCCCCGGATTCCACCCAAGCTCAAGGACAACTTTTTTCTGTACCGCTTTCGACGTCAAATAGCCGACCAAACGGCGAGCGTCTTTTTTGCGATTAGAGAATCGTGAAATACCTATGTGCCATCCCCCGAGAGCGGAAGCACTTTCTCCACCTTCAAAATGCGGCAGCGGTGCGATTCCCACCTTACCCTTTACCTCGGAATTCTCGGCTTGGTGAAGCCGCCAGGCATAGGGCCAGTTGCGTTCGAACAGCGCATTGCCCCTCTGGAAGAAAATCCTGACCTCCTCTTCTTTCATTTCCGTATAGGTGCTTGGCGGCGATATCTTGTGCTTGTGGATCAAATCATGCATAAATCGCGCCGCGGTCACGTTCGCGGGGGTGTCAACACTGATTCGTCCGTCTTCCAATACGATCCCCCCCTGATTGGAGGCGGCGAACTCCAGGAATGTACACATCAAACCCTCATATTGCGCCCCCTGCCACACAAACCCACTGAACGAGCGATTTCCCTTGCGCTCTTCGGGAACCACGGTCTTGGCATACGAAACCAGTTGCTCCCATGTCTCAGGGGGCTGGTCGAATCCGTATTTCTCCAATAAGTCGGTACGATAATAGAGCATACCGCCGTCAATGTACATCGGTAATGCTACAATCCGACCCTCATAGGTATCAGCCTCTTTGACGACCCGTTCGAAAAACGGCTCAATCCCCTCTTGACTCGCCGCCAAGAGCGAATCGAGCGGCTCAAGCCAATTGGAGGCGGCAAACTGACCGACCCAAGCCACATCCATGAGAAACACGTCCGGATCGGTTTCTCGCGATTTCATCGAGGTGACCAGACTCTGACGACGCTGATCGGTGTCGGTAGGGTGGCGCACCATGTTGACCGTGATACCTTCCTGTACGGAAAAAGCGGCGATGAGTTCTTCCCAGAAATCCAATTCCGCGGGGGCTCCGCCTACCGCCAGGGTCAGGGTCTCGGTCTCTCTTTTGCCGCACCCCGTCAAACCCAGCAAAACAACTAAGACAATACATACGTTGATTAACGCTTCCTTTAGCATAGAAGTTGATCCTTTCCCTATTGCTGCGTGGTCCGCCGAGATTGATCCACCTTAGAAGAGATGTGCGAACCCCGTTAAATATGTGTTTAGTTATCGGATTAAAAAGTACCGGCCGCAATCACCATGTATTCGCATACGCGTCTTTAGCCGACTCGGCAAACGCCGTATAATTTAAAAAGCAACGGTCACCACTTATGGAGACAACCATATCGTTCCTTTTATGCCGCGGCGACCGGTCTCACCATAACCATACTCTTCAACCGGATCAAATATAAAACTTTTGGGCGGCCCCATACGATTTTTGAGCCGCTTTCAGAATGAGCTGCGTCCGGGAAGGCCGCGCGAGAAGGCCTGAAGTGATCCCGCAAAGCGGGTGACGAGGCATATCCTCGAAGATATGGCGAGCAGGCGCCACGAAACAGACAGGTCGTCGCGGTTGGCCTGATTAGCTGCTCATTTCGAAAGCGACTCTTAGGCGCCGGACGAAAGAAAAGGTACGGAATTTAGCATTTTTTGCGGCGTCACTACGTTTTGCCGAATAATCGACCCCGGACGGGGCACAATGGATTATTTTTGTCTGGTTGTACCCGGCAGACTGAAAGGATTCCAAAATATGGCCAGATTTCGCGGCAAGGCACTGTTACCAAGGCAATTCGCAACCAAGCACCTTCTCCCGATTATACTTCAAAACCCATCCTATTCCTATATGTTTAAGCATATAGCACGGAAGTACCTGGTTCCCAAAAACCCGGACAGCGATGTGCCGGTAAGTCAAATCTCACTGAGAGTCAATGAGGTTTGCAACCTTCGCTGCGGATCTTGCGGCCAATGGGGCGAAAACGGCCATTTGCGGGCAAAGCTCGAACGAGGCGAGCGGTTGAATCAGCTTGATTTCGATGTAGTAAAACGTGTGATATTCGAGACCCGTCGCGATCGGCCGGTGTACTACATCTGGGGAGGCGAGCCTACTATGTGGAAACCGCTCTTACCGCTATTCGAAGAGCTTGCGCGATATAAGCTGGGCGCCTCGATCGTTACCAATAGCCAAGCCCTTTCTCCCATTCTCGAAGACCTTATCGATACCGGCTCTCTCAATGTCCTGTTTCTCAGCCTCGACGGTTGGGATTCGGAATCTCAAAACCTCATGCGCTCCCCCGCAAGCGGGAAACGATCCGACAATTTTGAGCGCACCATGGCGGTAATCGAGCAAGCCGAGCAGATCAAAATGCGCAAAGGGCTCCAAATGCCGATGGTTATACCTCTCACGGTTATCTCAAATCACAACTACATGCACCTCGCCGACATTCATCGACTTGTCGCGAACAACACTCAGCTCCACCCCTACTACTTTGGATGGTTTATCACCGAAGAGCGCGCGCGCCTTCATGAGCAGGTTTTTGAAAGCCGTTTCGGCTACAAGCCTCAGAACCATTGCGGTTATCTCAAGTCCTGCTTCAATGATGTCGACCCGAAAGTGACCGCGCAGCAGATACGGGAGATACGGCGAATGTCCGAAGGAAGAAGTTCGGTCCCGCAGTTTTTACCCGATATTTACACGGAACAAGATATCCGTCGCTACTACGAGGATCACACTTGGCATTGCGGGTATCCCTCGTGCGAGAGTATCTACTATATTGCCGAAATCTCACCCGACGGCCGCGTAACGCCATGCCGGGACTATCAGGATTATAGCTGCGGCAATATTAATGAGCAGTCATTCTACGACATCTGGCACGGCGAATCGTTCAAAAAATTCAGGCGCGAAATGGGAAAAGGGCTCATGCCTGTGTGCACCCGCTGCTGCGGACTACAGGGTTTTTAGAGAGTATCACAAAAGCCTGAAATTTCATCGGGTATGTTGCGGATAATTGCGCAAGCCGTGGTCGTCGGCCCGGAAAAGAAAGCGATCGCGTACCGACACGGCTTTCCTTGCCGCTCTTATGCCCCCTGGACTTCGTCGCGCGAATATACGCCGTATCTGCTTCGTCCTACCCACAAGGAACATGGATACGGAAGCGACTCAACCGATAAATGTGGTTTACCGCGAGGTAATGCCGGGCGGATTTAGCTATTTTGCATTGAAGGCGGGCCGGTGCCGCCATTTAATTATGGGACGGGGGCCGCTAACTTCTGGTTCGCCGATCTATCGGCACAAACTCACATTTCGTCGGTCCGGTATAGATTTGGCGAGGGCGGATAATTTTCGCGGTTTCCGATTCGGTTTGCTCTTTCCATTGAGCGATCCAACCGGGGAGTCGACCGATAACAAACATAACGGTAAGCATATTGGTGGGTATCCCTATAGCCCGGTACAAAATACCCGTGTAAAAGTCCACGTTGGGATAGAGGTTACGGCTTACGAAGTAATCGTCACTAAGCGCAATCCGTTCGAGTTCCATTGCGATATCGAGCAAAGGATCATTGATGTCGAGCTTGCTGAACAAG
>WJJU01000713.1 GCA_014729595.1 Chitinivibrionales bacterium | reverse complement strand
CGTCACTAAAACTATTCTGCAGAATCTCGTAGTGACGCTTGCGATCCTTGGTCGCTTCAACCAGCGCATTAAGCGAATCGTTCTCGTCCTTTACCCGGCGAATAAGTGTGTTCAATGAATCGGTTTCGGCTCGCACCCGGCTAATTCGCTCTTGCGTACGCTTTCGATATTCTCGGAAATCCTCAATATCCTTCTGCTTTTCCTCTTTGACCCGCGTCCGCTCTTCCTGTACTTGCATCAGCTCTTTGCGAATACGCTTGATCTCTTTTGCAATATCGGTTTCAGTATTCTGGGCGGTGACTATCCCCCCAAAAAGCAGAAGAAATAACGACGTAACCCCAATGTGCACTCTCATTGACCTGTCCTCGGGTTGGTTGGCAAATCATCTCAGCGGGAAACTCCCGTCCAAAAGAATTAGAAAATAACCTTTGAAACGTTAGAGTATTGTTTGGGAAATGTTAGAAATTTGTTAGCGAGGGGTGGCATGATTAGCCACCCTCAGCAAAAACGGCTAATAATTCGCATCGATTCCGGTCAAGTTCCGCAAACGCAGCGCTCGAGCGACGGAGGCCGGGGAATCATCGGGCATGGTTAAAACGACGGCACAATCCACAATACCATTGCGTCCCCGAATCTTATAAAAGCCCTCCGCACTTCGTGGAAGTCCGCGGTAGTTACCGCTCATAGTCCCGCTCTCCAATCTACTCAATTCCCAATATTCATTGAATTTGGCGCGACTTGCCGGATCATGGACAATCAGACTGTTGGGATTCGGTCCGCCGCCGTCATGCCCATAGCCCACTACCGCGACCCAATGTCCGCCGGTGCGGGTCCACGTGTCCGATCCTTCGTCATGACTGTACCAGCCGATATTGATGTAAGCGTTGCTTGAACCGATTGTACCGGTTTTTATCCAGTCCAGGTTGGGTATGTTTACGCCGGTCCGAAATTCGGAGGAGACGGGACGCCAGCCTTGATAATGCAGCATCTCAATCGGTACACCTCTGTCGTGTACATAATCGTTGAGACCGCGTGTTACACCGTCGGGGCCTACGCCCGCCGGTCCAAGATTCATGTACGATGATGAAGCGAGGAGGGCGATAATGTCATGTTGATCTTTCTTGCGATCGCCTGAGTTTGGGGCAAGGCGGGCATGGCCGTTGTCGGCGAGCCAGATGATGGAATTGGACACCGCTGTCGGCCCACAGTATACACTGCCCCCGTTTACAAAACCTCCATAAGCGTCGTCTCGCTGATAGTAGTCGGGAAGTTCTTCCGCCTTATCCATATATACGGACGGAATGAAATTCAAAAGTATGGATAACGCAGTGTCCACATTGGCATTCAGGGGGACCGAATGAAGGGTTTGGCCTTCTTTTTTTATAATCAGCTCCGTTGCACGAAAGCCGTCATCGCTTGCGCCGAGCGTTTTTATGCGTGCCTTTTCGCGGCTCGTCGACACACGTCTCCGCAAAGAGGTCCCCGGTCCCGCACGAAGCACCGTGAATACATCGTTCGCTTTGCCTCGCCGCATCGAAAGAACATAATGTGATGATGCCAGGTTTGCCCGCACGGCACCCAGAACGTCGACGGTATAATCACCCGGTGCAAAGTGCTTGTCCGCAAGGGTAGCCGTACGCGCTCCGGCGGCATTGTACAACTTTAACGATACATGCTGATTCGGCTCGGTTACCCCGAAACGAACGCTGTTTTCCGATGCCGAAGGACGAGTGGGAGAGGGAGAGAAAGAAGATACATGCATGGCGCCCGACGTTAACCTGAAGGATCCATCTGCGGCGGCGGTGTCCGCAAGCCCCAGCGAAGGCACCGTAACGACTACACCCGAAACAGGTTTTTCCGCCAGATCGATAATTGTTCCCCGCAAATCGACGATGTCCCGGCTTATGCCGACGGTCGATGCACACAATACAAGAGAGAGAAAACGAGATATGCGCTTCGTCATCGTATAGCACCTTTCATGGTGAGTGGTATTTTTCGCTATGTTCTCGCCGTGAACTTGTTCGGCAGGGCCGCCAATCTTCCGCGGTTTAATACATCCCGGGTTTTGTGTGCGATACGCGACCACCGTTTACCGAATCAAGTAGCATGTAATCGGATCCAAACCAACAACTTACCCTCAACTCCCAAGCGCTAATCCGCTTTTGGGGAAAACCTGACCTTTAATGAGCATTTTTTAAGATCGACTCCAGAACGGTATGCCCTACACCGTCCGTTCGAGACCTTTCTCTGAGTTTATCGGCCGGCTGGTGGCGGGAAAAGGGGGAGAAGGTTGTCTGTTTATAAAAAGATAGAGAATTCCCGGCCCGTCGGCAAGAGTTGATGAAAATGGGGACGGGGTTTTATATCCCGCTTTGAAAAAATAGCCCCGTATTTGTCCCGTTCGATCACTTCGGCCACTTCGATCACGCAAAGCGGGATCGATATCTACGGCGTCCTCAGTGAGCGGAATCGTGGTATTTTTAATAGGTATTTATAGGTATTTGGGTTGCGCGGTAACTCGTTTTTTGCATAGTTCTTTGATAACTGACGGGCGCATTGTATATTGCGGATAGTCGTGACTGCTTACCCCAGTTGCATCTAATCGCACGGATCACCGCCGAAAGGAGTGCACATGCTTGAGCGAATACAAAAGCGCGCCCCTTCTCGAAAAAAGTTAGGCAACCCGATAGTTGTCGATGCGGTTCTCATTCCCGGTCACAATCTCACCGCACTGGTCGCTTTGCAAAATCTTTTAGCCTTCTCAATATCGTGCCTCGAAGACTGTGCGGAGGCGGCCATTGGTATTGAAGAGGGGGCTCGGATGACGGCGCAGTGCACCAAGGCGATGCAGCGCGTGCAAGAGAAGAGCGGGGGGAGCCTTCCACCGCAAATTGAATCGGTTCTTATGGACTCAATTGTGGAGACTGAGGAAATTCACCGCAAATTGGCACCCACCGCCGATCGTACCCCTTGTTTGACGGCGGAACTCAGCGCCGCGATCGAAGCAAAAGCTTACAAGATGCGCTACCTGAGCAACATTTTGGTCGTGGAGATTGCCAGACTCAAGACGGGGCGCTTTAAACGTAAGGCATCCTGAAATGCCAAGAGCTTGGGCATTGTTCACGGTAACGACCGATACCGGATTGCGGCGTATAGCCGCGGAGGATCGACGTGCGTTCGATCAACGAGGGGCGATCTAACCGAGCGCGGCTTGCCCGGACTCCGTTATCGCATTACACAAGCGGGGAATGCGGAACTATCGAAATATTTGAAGGTGAGAACCAGTGAGTCTCTCTCCGGCTATTCTTCCTCCCCAAGCACTTTGAATTAGTGCTTTTTACGCACATCACAGCCAGTCCACACGTCTCGCCGCGAAGCGTCTGTTTGCTGCCGTGACTTCATCCGCGCTCCGAGGTTTCCTGCCGAAAGGACGCTTATTGCTCCTTCAGAAACGTTTTTATGCGATTCAGCAATGCCTTCTCGTCGCGCATTCGGCATTCCCATAGTACCATAACTCTCCATCCCTGTTCGCGAAGCAAGTGGATGTTTTTCCGATCACGGACAATATTCGCGTTGAGTTTCTTTCGCCAAAAGGCCTCGTTGCTGGAAGGGCGTGCGGCTCGAGGGCAGTTTGGGTGTCCATGCCAAAAACAGCCGTGTACGAATATCACTTTGCGATGCCGCGGAAGGACAATGTCCGGTCGCCCCGGCAAATCGGTTCTATTTTTTCTAAAGCGGTATCCTAATCTATGGACTACTGAACGAACTTTAACTTCCGGCTTCGTGTCTTTATTTTTGACGCGGGCCATAATCCAGCTTCGTTTTTCCTTGTTGAATACATCCAAGATTTAAACCATTGTTCCTTTGACAAAAAAGTCGATAATTCCGGTTGCTCGGCCCGCGATTTCTCGGAGGAAGTCGGGAATGGAGGGCTGGTGCGTAGGTCACCTTCGCCAACGTTCGGTGGTAGACACCGAAATGCCGCTTGCACCAGCGAACTATAGACCTGATAAGGTATTACATTTGATCGGACCGAATTCTAAAACCGCTTTTTCAACCATCTCCCCAACCCCGATCCGAGGTGCCGGCAATTCCGCTTACCCGTAATTCCAGATCATCGGGATTGCTGGCATATTGTTTAGCGGTTTCGTAAGAGATAAGGTCTTGTTGGTAAAGTCTGAAAAGAGATTGATCGAAAGACTGCGATCCGTATTGCGTGTACCCGTCGACAATTATATCTTGGATTGAATGAAGTTTGGCGGGATCCATGAGGTACTCTTTGGTTGTGGCGTTATTGACCATGATTTCGGCCGCGGGTACCATACCGGCTTCATCCTTTCGCGGCAATAGGCGCAGGGATACGACCGCGACCAGTGTCCCGGCTAAAACAAGACGGATCTGCTCGTGTTGATGCGGCGGAAAAAAGGATACGATACGGGTTATGGTTTCGACGGCGTTCATGGTATGGAGCGTGCTCATGACCAAGTGCCCCGTATCCGCCGCGCTAAGCGCCGTTTCCATAGTTTCCGCGTCGCGAATTTCACCAATAAGAATGACGTCGGGGTCCTGGCGGAAACTGGCTCGAAGAGCCGTAGGGAAGTCACGAGTGTCGGAGCCTATCTCTCGCTGCGCAATAACGCTCATTTTGTCACGATGTAAGTATTCGATCGGATCCTCGATCGTGACGATATTCCTTGAGCCGCTTTCGTTGATATGATCGACCATGGAGGCCAGAAGAGTTGACTTTCCGCTGCCGGTTGTACCGGTGACAAGAATCAACCCACGTCGTTTCATCGCAATGTCAAGAATGACCTCGGGAAGATTGAGTGACTCAAATCGGGGGATTTCCGTTTTGATCGATCGAACGGCCAGCGACGGTGTACCACGTTGATTAAAAGCGTTGACTCTGAAACGACCGATGGACGGCAAACCGATGCCGATGTCAAGTTCCCGTTCTTCGGCGAAGCGCTTTTTTTGTTCTTCGGTGAGAAGCTCCTGAACCATCCGATTCATGTCGTCGGCCGTCAGAGAGTCCATCCGCCCGCGCAACAGCATCCCGTTGATTCGAACCACCGGCGGACAACCCACGCGAAGATGAAGGTCCGAGGCGTTTTTTTCGACCATCGTTTTGAGCAATGCTTTGATGTCGGTCATGGTTGTAGCTCGACGAGATTGCGAGGTGAAGAAGTGAGTGAGCGAGCGCCTCGCTCGGTCAGGAGCATCATGTCTTCGATGCGGACACCACCCTGATCGGCGAGGTATATACCGGGTTCCACGGTCACCACCATATTGGTGCGGAGGATGCTTTCATCATTTTTGCTCAGTCGAGGTTCCTCATGAACACGGCGTCCCACTCCGTGGCCGGTTGCATGGCCGAACGCTTCTCCGTGCCCGGCTTTTTCGATGATGGATCGAGCCGCGAAGTCCACAGTTGAGGCCTTGACGCCCGGCTTGACGGATTTGCGGGCGTTTGCCTGAGCGCGGCGCACGATCTCGTACTGTCGCCTCTGTTGTTCCGAGGCTTGCCCGAATACCGCTGTTCGTGTCATGTCTGAGCAGAGTCCGTCAAACCGGCATCCAAAGTCGCACAGCACCCAATCCCCCCGCCGCAGTTTACGCTTGCCGGGGACACCGTGAGGGAGAGCGGAGCGCGGGCCGAATAGTACGATTGTGTCAAACGATGGTCCCTGAGAGCCGTACGCTACACATAGGTCCTCTAGGCGAAGGGCCGTCTCGCGTTCCGTAACGCCCTCGCGGAGTTCTTTAAGCAGGTCGGCGTAAGCCCGGTCTCCGATCGATGCGGCACGACGGAGGGACTTTAGTTCGTGTGGGAGTTTGACCGAGGCGATAGTTGAAATCTCGCCCGCGATTTTTATGAACTTTACCCCCCGGCACGCACGACGCAAGCGATCGTATCCATCAACGGTGAGGATATCCGATTGTATGCCCACTATCGCCTGATCTCCCAGTAGCTCCTTCATAAGCCCAAGGCCGCGCTCCTTGATGGTTACCAGTCGCCACGGCTGCGCGGTTCGGCAGAACTTTTCGGCGGCTTTTTGATAGCGGAAGTCGGTAAGCAAAAGGGCATTGCGTGCCGAAACGAGAAGCTGAACATTTGTGGCGTGAAAACCGGAAAGGTATTCACAATCGATTACGTCGGAAACAAGAATGTGGGTACACGAGTGTTTCCGCGCGAGTGCGCGGAGGGCCGTGAGCCGTGGGTGTTTCACCAAGCTACCTCTTTTTCTTTCTTTTCCGGTTGATTTTCTCGCGGACCTTTTTCTTTATGCGGACCCCCTTGAGGGGACGATCGTCTCGTGATGAACGCCCTTCCTGACGCGCGGATTTTTTCTGTGTTGTCGAAGAGTTTTGCGTTGATGAGGAACGCGAACGCGGCGGGGGCTGTGGCAAATTCTCATGTGCCATAGCCGCGCGAATTTCTTTGATACGATAGGCAATGCGCTCGTTGTCCGGATTGGCGTTGAGAATTCGACGGTAAATTTCCAACGCAACCTGTGGTTGCCCTTGCTGGAAATAAATATCGGCAAGTGTGGGTGTTAGAACATGATCAGGAATAGCGGCAATCGCCTCCGTTCGCTTCTCTTCTTCCGTACCCGATTCGACCTGTTTTTCTTCAACCGGCGTTTGTTCGCTTGGTGTTTCCTCGATCGGCGAATTCTCGACCGATGCATCCTCGACCGATGCATCCTCGACCGATGCATCCTCGACCGATGTATCCTCGACCGATG
>WJJU01000712.1 GCA_014729595.1 Chitinivibrionales bacterium | reverse complement strand
TTACATGGTATTCTTGACGTTTGCATTCAGTGCCGGCGCGGGTCTTATGACTATAGGCCTGATGAAGCTTTTCCCGAAAGAAGCTCTTCAAAGTGTAGGGAACCTGTCGGAGGCCCAAGCAAGCGCGGTTGCGGGAACCGCAATGGCGGTTTTTTTCTCTCTGGCCAACGGCTTCGGCCGCGTAGCCTGGGGTTTATTGTCGGACAAGCTGGGAAGAAAGGTGTCGGTGGTGACGATGTGCGCGACACAGGGCATTTTAATGATCGCCTTTGTCAAAATGGCCGGAAGCCCCGCTTTGCTTTATCTTGCCGCAACGTTCATCGGATTCAATTTTGGCGGTAATTTCGCCCTTTTCCCCACCATGACGGCCGATACGTTCGGCGCAAAGAACATCGGACAACTCTACCCATGGGTATTTCTCGCGTATGGCGTGGGCGGCATTTTCGGGCCGATCCTCGGAGGAAGGTTAGGCGATTTGGGCAATTTCCCGCTGGCATTTACTTCGTGTGGAATTCTCCTCGTCGTCGCGGCCGGTATTGCCGCGGCCGTAAAACCACCGGTACGAGCCGAAGCGGCGGCTCCACTAAAATCTCCCCAACAAGCATAACGCACGCACCGATATATTCGCCCCTCCAAGGCCCGTTTGTTGCGGGCCTTTCCTAATTGTTACTGCATGGAGAAATTGTATCGGCGGTTCATCCCCCGGCCCGAGGTATTGGTTCTTATTCGCTACACCAAGAGCGGTCAGAAACCGACCAAGACCGAATCGACGGTCGATAAAAACCGACGAATAGATTCGATTTCATCGTGACAGTCTACTCCGCGCAAACCCGCATACGGTCCACCACACGCCTCGGGACCGGTAACGCCATAGAGTGAATCAAGAACGCCGAGAGCGTCGTCGAGATCGAAAAGAGAGCGCATCCGGTCAACTAAGTACCCTCGATATGAAGGTACGCGCGCCATTTTTTCGAAAAGATCGTTGTTCAGCGCCGCAAAGAACGGCAAAGGAAGGACATCAAACGTAAGATCGAGATCCCAGGGAATAAAAACAAACTTACGAATCCGCGGATCGTAGTAAAGACATATATTGTTCGTCATTCCGTCAACATGACCGATGAGATGGGCGACGGCGTAGTAGTCCAATGCATTCCACACATCCATCAGGGCTTCAAGAGAGGAACGAGTGGATTCGCCTATTCCCTGGTCGATGATGCGGAGGAGGCTGTCGATATCGGCGAAACACCGATCGTCTTCGGGCAGTTTCTTTTCGAATGCCTGCTCCGCAACCATACCCGTGCGGCGGGTAAACCGAACGTCAGGCCCGGCGGCCTTGTAGAGACTGGAAATCGGCATACGCCGACGCTTGAGAAAAAAGGAGTCAACCGCCTCTGTCTCCAGATAATACCCCTGATAGACTCCTTCAATATATAAGCGTACGGGCCGAACCCGCGGGCGAATCATATCCGCTCTACCAAAAAAATAATCCGCCAAACGATATCGGCAAAAACTCGGATCCGTGTATTGCGAGGAGTAGATCCACTTGCCCGACTTTACAGGAGGGTATTCGTCGTCGATAGTAACAATTCTGTACGAGCGTTTGGGGTACGTTCGCGTGGCCCCCCCGTGGAGTGAAACGTAGCAACGCATCCGCTCGCCGCCTTTCTTGAGTACCGCGCCGTATTCCCGGTCCACCAAGTAGGCATTTTCGATCTCTTCGGCTCCATCGCCGTCAAAAAGTATTTCGACAACGGGAAGCTCACGTGTCGGCCATTCGGTAGGTTCGAGCGGTGCGCAAGTCGCTAAAATCAGTGCCCCGTAAACCGTTCGTCTGGCTTTCAACGCCATACCGCCGGCTTCACCAAGCCACCTGCATCTGAATCGTTGCACCATACGATTCCTTCCGAAGTTCACGGGCCGAGAAATCGGTGTGCAGCAAAAAATCGGCACTCACCATAAGGCGAACCAGTCCGTCTCGCCCCAAATAGAGGTTGCATGAAGGGACCACCTGCACTCGCCCCCGCTTACTCTCGCTAAAGTCGGGAATGAGATAGACCGTCGTCAAACCCGGCTCCAATCCCGACAACAAACGCCCGTCCAGCTCCAAAAACGGAAAACAGGCCGTGCGAACGAGACCATACAAGACGTTTACAGTGTCGCCCATCCGGTGTTTCACATCGGTGGCGTTGGGATCTTTCCCGCCGGCAAGCTCTGCCACCGCGTACATAGTTGGTGTGTCGAGTTCCCAGCCGGCCCCGGCCATGTTGCTCACCGCAATGGGGTTCGCCTGTGTGGCGAATCGTACCAGCAAAAGGTATGACCCGACGGCCGCAAAATTTTCCGCCACCCCATGCTTCGCGCTCGCGATTGACACGAATCTCCCCGCCCCGTCGATACTTACCCCCAACCAACCGGTCGTGCGTCGAATAGTTTTCTCCCCCCAACGTCCTCGTGCATGTATCCCGAAAGCGTAGCCGAGCACATGGAACGACTCGACATACTGATTGGCAAGCGATCGATTCGGCGTCCGTAGTTCGTCGCGCCCGACCATTTCCTCTAAAGTAAATTCCCGCTTGGCATTGCCGACACGAAGAAGGAGCCAATCGGTAAGGTCCATGTCGATATACGCTTTCCTCAAGACGACCGAGTAGTCGTTGATGTCTCCACGAAGATCCAAACGTGCTTCGAGGTGTTTGCCGAAATCTATTTCGGCTTCTATATTCGTTTTCCCTATTTGATAATATTCATCGTTGTAAACATCCCCGTCGGGCAAGTCGGAATTATGGTGTTTGTTACGATACCGTACACCTGCTTCCAAAAAACCGTGCCAATCGAGATCGACGCCTTTAGAAGCAGTTATTTCACACAAGCGGCCCGAGGCGAATAGAGCAAAAATGAACGATAAACCCCAACGGCTTGTACACGGCATCAATTTTTGCTCCCCTTCCCCTTTTTCAGGACCACCTGCCGAATTACTTCTCCGTCCAATGCGGCCACCCGTTTCATCAGTGCCTGCTCGGCTTTCCCGCCGTTAACACTCAACGAATAAACAACCTTGTTTGGCGTACCCGCAATCACTTCGGAAAGAAGAATACTGCGAACGATACCGTCCAGCGAGGACTTAAGG
>WJJU01000711.1 GCA_014729595.1 Chitinivibrionales bacterium | reverse complement strand
GTGCCGCAACTATGTATAGCCGTCCACCAAGCGATCAGATGCCGTGATATTGCTCAACATTGACCTCGTGGCCAAGTTGTCGCTGGATATAAGCAAGGTGCTCTTTTTCGTCCTGATAATTCATCGTGATCACTTCGTGGATCTCATTACTGAGGTCCCAATCCATCGCTTCCGCATACTTCTTATTAGTGACTTTCTCGTTGCTCTCCATCGCCTGCAACGCCGATTCAGTACCGACCATGCTTCGTATCATGGTGAAACCCTGGATCAGAAAACCCTTGAAATCCTTCGAGGGTTTTATTGGTTGCTCACCGAGATCTTCGATTATCTCGGTGAGCGAGGCAATATGCGCCTTGTGATCGTCTCGATAGTTCTCGAGCTGGCCTCTGATGTCGGGTTCCTTGATTCGAGCGATCGCCTGATCGTACGCATTGACCGCATCGATGTCGAGCTGTATCAGTGAATTAAGTTTATCTGCAACTTCCTTGGTATTCATAGCAAGATTCTCCTTGTTTGGCACCTGATCGCATCGATCGATGTAGCATCGTCTTGCGGATGTTTAACAACGATGGTTATGCCCAACCGACACAACGGCACGGCGGGCGCCAAAGCACACCATCTCCAACAATGGTGGTGCAAGTCTCATGCCCCCCCGGCTTTAGATCAGCGACTTCGGTCAAAGAGGCGAATCGTTTCGGGGTTAAGCATAACCCATAGGGCGTACAGTCCAACGGCGGTGCCGATAGGGAAGTTAAGGAGGTTAACGATTGATACAACGATAGTCGCGATTCGTGCCCATGAATGCCGTTGCTTAAGTGCTGCGCCGATCGCTATCCCCGCCGCCGCAACGGCAACCCAGAAAACGGCAATAATCCAGGCGATTACGATGACGATCCCTTCGACGGCGTCCACGTCGATAAGCGGTGCCGCTCCGGTGACGACCGCCACCAGAAATGCGGTAATCAGCAAAAGCAAAATGCTCAGTGCAATGTAAAGTCCGGCAACAATATTAATATGTCGTTGCATGTGCTCCCTCGAGTATTGCTATAGCCGACATGCAAACATCATGGCATGGATTATATCAGTGTTGTACTGCGGTTTACTGATAGCATAGCAAAACATGTGCCAATCCGTCGAATCCCATATCCCCAACCCATACTGTTCACCGTATAGTCATCGCGTCGATTGCAAGGAGAGTAAGGGAAGGCGGCATAGGGCTTGCTTTGCCATAGATAATAAGGGATTCGCAAATTTGGCATGCTTACTGAAAGGCTGCGTATGAAGTACCCTATGAAGTACCGTATGAAGTACCGTTCGTGTTTGCCGGAAATGCTGGAGGAACTCGGTTGCGCAATCGGGAAAGGCTTGTTGTCGGGTTTGGCGGGCACGGCGGCAATAACGGGCGCCCAGCGTATCGAAATGAGATTAACCGGAAGACAGCCCAGCAGTACGCCCGAAAAAGCAGGCGGGGCGGTTCTGGGAGTGGAACCGACGAATGAAGCCGGAAAGCGGTTCGGTACTATGGTTCATTGGTTTTACGGAACGGTCTGGGGCATTCCGCTTGGGCTACTACGCCTTAGCGGGCTTCGAAAGTGCATGGCTAATGCCGTTCATTTTCTCGCTATATGGCTAACCGGAATGATACTGCTTCCTGCGCTCAAAGCGTCCTCGGCACCCTGGAAATGGGGAGTTAAGGCCCTGGCAATCGACGGCTTACTTCACATTGTCTACGCCGCCGCAAGCGGGCTATTCCACGAATGGATCAGTCCGCCCCGAAAATGAAAACGGGTACTGTAACGCTCAGCGCGGTAAATTGCGGTGGTATAGACCCAAGTTTACATAATATGTATTATGCGACATTTTTCACTCCTTATCAACAAGCGGCTTTGGCGCCAACCCCAAGTGTTTATAGTGTTTATTCTGATCTATGCCTTATAAACCTACTGAGCAAGACATCGAAATGCAGAGACTATACGTAAAAAAAAGGCAAGCTTGTCTACAAACGAACATACGCCAACGAAGAGCTAATCCCGAGAATCGATAAGACATTGAAAATAGTAGCGGATAACCAAGCTTATTGCCAGTAATTTATGAAGTTGGGATCGAATAGAGTTAATCCCGAATAATTACGCCGCGGTTAATCCGATGGTTGTTCGCGCTCTCAAGGCTTTCCGCAATTTTTTCAGTAGGATTTATAGAAAGGTCGCTTAATACTGACCTAGCACGATCGTTATGTCATCGTGCTGCCGTTCGGTGCCCTGGAACTCTTCAATTTTATTGTAGATACGTTGAACGGCCGCTTCGACATTTTCTTGCAATACTTCTTCAAATGCCGCAAGAAGACCGCGTTCACCGAAAAAAGCGCCTTGCTGACCAACCGCCTCCGTTACCCCGTCGGTGTAAAGACACAATTTGTCTCCACGCTCAAGCTGAAATGTGCCGGTACCGATCCGTGTACAAAATTCGTTGTCACCCAATACCCCGAGAGGAACTCCGGCCGATTTGATATTGTGAAACCGCGGCTTTCCATCCCCGGAACATCGGGCAACCAAACCGGGATTATGCCCCGCATTTGAATGGATCAGCAAACCGTCTCGATCAACCATTATGATAATTGCGGTCAGGAACATTTCCGGCGGAAGTTCCCCTTGAAGAAGGCCGTTGAGTTCGATCATCATCTCGTGAGGTGCCAGCTCACGCGGAAAAAGCATCTTGCAAAAGCCCTTGAGCATGCTGACCACCAATGCCGCGGACACCCCCTTACCGGTAACATCCGCCACAATCCAGTAGGCATGCTCGGGGGTTTCATAGAAGTCATAGAAATCGCCGCCGACCTCGAGCGCCGGGCGAAATCGAAACGCCCAGTTCATTCCACCCATAGCGGATGATGGGCGCTTGGTGAAAATTTGCTTTTGCACTCGACGCGCGGCCAAGAAAGCACGTTCCGTTTGAGCCTGCGATTCCTCCAGTGCCCTGAGTTCATCCCGTTGAAACACGGTTTCCAGCGCTTTTCCGAAAAATTCAAGCGTTCGCACATGAACATCACGTAAGATATCGGGTTCATCGAGATTATCGCATAATAGAATGGCAATCGCCCTCCCCTTGTTCCAAACCGGTATACCGAGAATGGAGCGAACTTCTTGCTGCTGCATGGTGCTCCCCCACTCCGCCGAATCCAAACTCCGGGCATCCTGAATCAATATACCTTTACCTTCTTCGAGAACTCTGTGAGCGAATGTTTTGCTCATCGTGAATTCTCTCGTCACCCCGGAAAGAGTGGTTGTATACCACGGAGATATCGCCCCTTTCTCATCGACAGACAACAAGCAGAGACGAGTAACCGGCAATGCCATGAACAGTGTACGAAGGCTTTGTTCTATCATGTCGGGCGAATCGCCGCCTACAATGCGTTGTATCGCCAACATGCATTCAAACAACCGCTGAAACTGTTCCGATTCGACCGTCCGGACCATCGCCTGATGACCCGTGTCTCCGGGGACCTTCTCGCCACCATTGGATTTATAATAAAGCGTATTACCCAGCAAATTTGATTGAAGCCTCACCCGGAACACACTAGATCCGCATGCCACGACATCGTTGTTTTGCACCTTCTGCACCGTCACCCGTTCACCATTCAGAAAAACACCATTGGTAGACTTAAGG
>WJJU01000710.1 GCA_014729595.1 Chitinivibrionales bacterium | reverse complement strand
GCTTGTCTACCCGCTCTTTAAGCTCCTTCAGAAAAAACGCCTCCCCCGATTCGCCCGCGAACAGGCGATGGGGCTACAGATTCTGTTTAAGTAGAGGGTTATGCAATAAACGCCACCATAATCATTCGGCTCTCGAGCGTTGCGCATTGGCGTGGAGGTTGGCCTTGCGGATTCTCTCTCCCCAAATCCTCCCCGGACTATTTCGCGAATGTTAAACGATCATAGTCCGCCGTTTCACCGTATACGATTGCGAATCTCGCGTATCTTATCGAAAGCCAAACCCGTTATTTCGTGAATGTCTTGATCACTCATACCTCTAAGAATCATCCTTTCGGCGGCTTCGATCTTTCCTTCGACCTTACCCTTTTAGTGAGCCTTTTGCACCTCAACATGCGTGAGGATGAATCCCACCGCCCCGTTTTTAAGGTGCACCTTCGCCAATACGTCCACTATCCCTTTGTGTTTCCTGCCGGTGATTGATCGAAGCTCCTTATCCAGAAATTCCGTTTTCTCGAAGTCCACTTCCGGATACAAGTCCGGCTTATAAAAAGCCACGAAGTCGGGAAAAAACTTCGTAATGATTTCCTTCCAAAGGATGTCGGGAGTGGCCGGCTTTTCCGTGCGTGACATTGTTGATCCTTTCCGGATACTGAATGATTATCGTTTAGTGACAATCCAATTTCAGCCGCAAAAGATAGACAAGCAAAAATAGCCCGAATGCGGCGGAGGGCAACGAGGGCAGGGAACCAAGAAGTCCGATAGGGTTGGTTTCCGAGCAATCCAGGGATGGTTCCCGCACTATCGGGGATAAGAAAGGGCATTGCCGGTTGGCCGTCTCCATGAATGTGGTTTCCGAACAGGCACGAAATAAAAAAAGCCGGCATGCTGTGTCGCAAGGGCATGCCGGCTTCGGCCAAGAAATGCCAGGGACGTCCGCGGGGGTAGGGAGTTGTGGACGCCCATGGCAGGGGGTGCGCAAGGGCACACTGAGGGATTTTTACGCGCGAACAAAATCACTCCCGAACTTCCCAATCCTCTGCTCGCGCTTTCGACCGCCTTTCCCAACGGCCCGAATAATAAATATCGCACATAAGAATTTCTCGCACGTTACATAAGTGTTAGTTTTCCGTTTGGATCGCCATTTTAGCGCTTCAAATAACCCACCCTGATGCGCATTTACCCAAAAAATTAACCATACGCATCCCTTTAGCCCAAATGACCTGAACAGCGACCCATTCCTAACATTTTTCTAGTCTCATCTTAACCTGATTTTTAACAAGCACCCTCTATATTTGATGCGCAAGAGCATTCTAAGAATTGTGTTTCAATTGCATGCGGGAGGAACGTATGAAAAAGTGTTCGATGGACTTTGATCCGCAGGTTTGCCGCTTCTGCGACGGATTCGCCGATTGCCTGATTGCCGATACCAGACGCATGAACGGCAACGAAGAAGAGATGTATGAGTTCGGCGACCTTGGTGAGACACAACATTACGTCTACGATGGGCACGAAGAAGAGCAGGAACTGCACGAATCACATTGACATGGAATTACTCGCCACCATGCGGATTTGCACACGTTTCCGTCGGGCTCTTCCACCGTTCCTTGCTTAGCCGTTTTTCCGAGGCCAACTGGTGCCGATAGCTATATCGGCCGTCCGTATCCGGCTCGTTCACCCGGAGAACCATGACCGAGAGCAATTACTCACGACCAAAAACCACGCTCTTTCTTATTCATCCAGCCTATATAATAGGTAGGCGGCGGCCGTCATGCAAGCATTTCTCACCGCACCCTAACAATATTCTAACACAATTCTAAAGAAAAACAAACAATCCTCTTGTATTTTGATATCTATTTCAATTTCAAGATGTTGAGGGAATCGGATTCTAACAGTGACATCATCGTTTCGTAACATTTTTCGAGCAATATCATTTGAGAGTTTTTGGAGTCACCCCAAGCCTTCTATATTATGGCTACTCATTGCCACCGCCGGTGTGCTTGCGCAACGCGGGGGTGATGCCGCCGGGGGAGTTATTCGGGGCGTTGTGCGTGACGGAGCGACCGGGAAGGGCCTTATCGCGGCGGTCGTGAATCTCGAGAAGAAGTCGTTCTTTTCGAGCGAAAGTTTCGTGACCACAACAAATACCCGGGGGACTTACGCGTTTACCGGAATCAAGCCGGGGAAATATCGTATGGTGGTCGAAGTTACCGGTTATAATTCCTTTGTTCGGGAGGATATCCGTTTGGTGCCGGCAGAAACGCTGGTATTGAATATACCGCTGACCCCGGCGCCGCGGACCACGATCGCGGGTTGTGACACCTGTTCGCATAGCGGGTTGGTGCTTGGGAAAGTAACCGACGCCAATACCGGCGCTCCGCTCAGCGGCGCTCGGGTAACGCTGTCCGATCACGAGGGCCGGGAGATAACGGGTGACGACGGTCTGTTCAGTTTTACCGAAGTCGCCGGCGGGATACACCGACTG
>WJJU01000066.1 GCA_014729595.1 Chitinivibrionales bacterium | reverse complement strand
CTGCTAAAAATAAAAAAACCCTATAATTTGACAACTAATTTGATGGAGTTGCTTTACAATAAATTAATTCTTTGGTTTTTTAATGTGAAATACAAAAAATTTCCTACAATAAATGGTAAAATATACTTAAAAAATAGTGGAACTATTAAACTGGGAAAAAACATTATAATAAACTCAAAATTATCAACTAACCCGATTTCTGGGCAAGGCAAATCAATAATTATAGTTAAAAGTGGTGCTGAATTATTAATAAAGGATGGTACAGGAATTTCAAATTCTATTATTATATGCTCCAAAAATATTTATATTGGAAGTAATGTTTGTATTGGAGCTGGGTGTAAAATTTATGATACAGATTTTCATTCGGTAAAGATAAAGGAAAGGCTAAGCCCAAATAATCCCGGCACTAAAACTGCTCCTGTGAGAATTGAAAGTGGTGCTTTTATCGGGGCAGATACAATAATACTTAAAGGCGTTACAATTGGCAAAAATTCAGTTGTGGGAGCGGGGGCTGTTGTCACCAAAGATATTCCAGATAATGAAATTTGGGCTGGGAATCCTGCCAAATTTATTAAAAAAATAGATAATGCAATACCACAAAATTAGCATCCTTACGCCTTCCTATAACCAGGGCGAGCATATCGAAGAAAATATCAAGAGTGTATTAGGGCAAAACTATCCCAATTTTGAGCATATTGTCGTGGATGCAGGATCTAATGATGCCACAGTAGATATCTTAAAAAGATATAGCCATTTGATTTGGGTTTCAGAACCGGACAAGGGGCAAGCAGATGCTTTAAATAAGGGATTAAAAATGGCAACAGGGGACATCATTGGTTGGATAAATTCTGATGATTTCTATATGCCAAATGTGTTTTATGAAGTGAACCGGGCTTTTTCTGAAATGGATGCTTCATGGGTTGTTAGTAACCAGTATTCATATCGAGATGGTATCAATAAAGAAGTAATCACAAAACAAATAACATATAAGGATCTTATAAAAAATCCGGATATAGTAAAGCAGCAGGGAGCTTTTTATTTAAAATCAATAATTGAACAAGTAGGAGCTTTTGATGAAAATCTCTATATGGTAATGGACTATGATCTTTGGCTGCGTTTGGCAAGAGTGTGCGTTCCTCAAAAGATTGATATTTTTTCGGCATGCTTTAGACACCATGATGATCAAAAAACGAATAACAAAAATATTTTAATGCAATACAAGGAGATAAAGAAAGTGTTGAAAAGAGAAAAGGCTCCTTTTATGGCCGAATACATGATAGGGATACAGAAGTATAAATCTTTTGCAAAGAAGCTAATAAAACAACGTTTGGTAGCAATGAATATACTTGATGCGAAGTATTTAACTCAAAATATCCGCCAATGATAGCACTTGATTGGGGTGTTGTCTTCCGTTTATAACTCCGAGCATAGTCATTGTTATGGCTGGCATCTGGAAGGGGCCTTGATACCGCTCTTCAGTTCCAGTCGGAAAGACCGAACGGGTAAAGGCTACATAGTATTTATGGTGGCCGGTGATAGCAAAGATATTCTTTTGGACAGGGAACTAAACGCGGCGCCTTCAACGGAACCTACTGTTTTTCATGGCGGCCTTAAAAATGAGGACGTCCCGCGCAGAGAATAAGCCCGGTCACAGTGGTAAATGGTAAAGATTATCTGAAACAAGGCGGCCGATAGAGATTTGTTGAAATATTGTTTGAAGAAGCGAGGGATAGAGCTTATCATACATTTCCGTAAGAATAGAAAATGGATTAATTGCAAGATGGCCGATCTTCCCATGAAAAGAACACCAATGAATAATTGCAGGGGACCGGTAGTGTGTAGGGTAAGACTTTTGCCAAACCTTCAAGCCTTCCTTAGCGGCGATTTAGTGCCAATAGTGTAAAAGGGAGGTTTCGAAATGGGTGCTATTCTTGTTTCTGGGATTCATAGGTCGGGATCAACTTGGTTGGGAAATATGATAAGCTTGGCAAATACTGTGGTATACATTCATGAACCCTTTCAAGTTGGAATATCTTTTAAGTATGGGCGGGGGCCCTTGAATTACTGGTATGAATATTTGCATGCTGAATCAGATGCAGAGCAGCAAGAGCAAATGTTGATTTTTATAAATTACCTTAAAAACGTTAATTACTTCGATTTCAGAGACTTAAAGACCAGGCAACCAGAGAAACTGATCCGTACCCTCAATAATATTTGGAAAAAAATGATTGCAAAGAGTAATGGAAAGTTCAGGTATCTATATAAGGATCCTATCGCATTATTCTCCATAGAATGGTTAATAAACAACATTCCTGATCTTAAGGTGGTTATAAGTATTCGACACCCGGCCGCATTTGTCAATAGCATAAAGAGTTTAGGCTGGGGGCTTGACTTTAATCATATTAAAAGGCAGCAATCGTTGGTAAATCGATACCTGCGTAAATATGCCAAAGAAATTGAATTAATTGCTGGTAATCGAAAAGCAACGATTATCGATGAAGGTATACTTATTTGGAATTTGATACATGAAAGGATTAAGCAATATCAGCAACAGTATCCACGCTGGTGCTACATTAAATATGAAAATATTGCCTCAAATCCAATACCAGGGTTTAAAAGCATTTATGAGTATTTGGATTTGGAATTCACGCCAAAAATAGAAAATAGGATAAAGTTTTATACCACACATAGATCCAGTAAGGGACAGCTAATCAGGGATAGTAAGAATGTCGTCTCCGCATGGAAAAAGAACTTATCTGTGGATGAAATTGATGCAATTGCCACTGGTACAAAAGCTTTAGCAAAACACTTTGGTTATAGTTTTGTCTAATTGCTTTTGATAATCTGTGCCTGGTTTTGAATGAATTTGCGCAATGACGATGCCGGTAGCAGATAAAATGGGCAGAGAAACCGTCAAAGTGATCATAAGGGCCGGCAGGAATATTCACGCGCATTGCAGAAACCATAGCATTGTTAGCGATACGATAATGTATTATTTGTGACCGAATCAATAAGATACGGGTGTAAAGAAGAATTTACGCACCTGAGGCCCGTGCCGGGAGCTGTATTCACAGCAGTGCTCGCAGGATATGCGCTGATTTCTCAGGGGATGATATTCTATTGCCGGGTCTCGCACATACACCTTTATAGACTGCAACTAATATTATGCTCCCAGGCCACTACGAACCGTTTCGACTGCGCTCTGCGTAAGTTTGTAGTGCTATTCCGGCATAGTCCCCAATGGCTGGATGTCAACGTTGCTAAGGGGAGCCTGCACCCCAAAATTTTGGCAATCCTTGCCGGACGTAAAAATATTGCTTAACTATAAGCACTTAAGCGTTTCGCCGCGTTGATGTCAGAAACACCGTAATGAATAAAGTTTTGCACATAATTAGGGATCCAGTTTTAGGTGGCGCAGAAATCTTAGTAAAGAATGTTATCAATGCTGATGAGGATATTCAATACAGACACTATCTACTGTATTGTCGAAGTGGACCACTCCTAAAGCTGATTAAGCCAGAAAAGAAGAATAGGTGTGTCAAAGTAGGGTTTAGAAATCGCTTGGTGTTTATATGGAACCTCAGAAGATTAATTTTATCAAATTCGATATTCTTAGTACATACCCATCAGCCGATAGATGCTGTTTTTGCCATTTTGGCGACTATTGGTTCAGCTACAAAAATCGTTAAGACATATCATGGCTATTCCGGTATCTACAGCGATAAAGCGTCAATTTCAGCAAAGGTGCTGCTTTGCAATGCAATTATAAATAGATTCGTTAGCATGCACTTTTTTGTGTCCCATGATCTGTTGGCCTATAACCGGCGCGTTAATCCAAAGCAAGATTGCAAGCGACAAAGAGTGTTATGGAATGGCATCGATACTGAAGAATTATTGGGACGACCCAAAGCCGATATGGCTACCGAGCTCAAGATTCCTTCTGATAGTATACTAATGGGTATGGTCGGCAGTTTCAGTCGTGGACGTGATCAGTATACGTTATGTGTTGCGTTGAAGAAGCTAATCGCGGATAATCGCAAGATCCATTTTCTGTTTGTGGGCGGTAGGGTTGATAAATACAACTATTTATATTGCGAATGTCGCCGTTATTGTCTTGAAAACCATTTAGATAATAATGTCCATTTTTTAGGCGTAAGAGACGATATCGGTGGTATATTGAAAAGCATTGATGTATATGTACACTCTTCAAATAATGATACTTTTGGATTTGCTTTGGTAGAAGCAATGATAGTTGGAGTGCCCTGTATCGCGAGCAATATCCCTCCTTTCCATGAGGTTTCCGATGAAGGTAAACATGTCCTCCTTTTCAATAAAGGAGATGATAATGATTTGCGGAACAAGATTGATGAAACATTGAGAGAAATCGGAACAGAACAAAGTGCTAAAAAGTGTATTGAGGCAAGAGAATTTGCAATTAGAAACTTCTCAATTGCCATTCATCAAAAAAAATTGCATGAATCATATAGATCGATTGACACTCATAGGTAATGAATGGATGACAACTGCTTCAACCGCAAAGGTGAAATAGGGTTTGAGACAATCACAAATAATATTGGTCTTATGGGAAAAGGATTGAGATAATCAGGCCCCATGTTACGGAAGATCGGTAATCGCTCGCTCACGGTACGGTTAAGGTTTAGGTCAATTATATGCTTGATTCAAAGGCGGATCAAAAGCGTATCATTGGCAATTATGAAAAAGGCACGTCTGCATAATGCTTGGCTTTCACAAACGAGATAGCGGTATTCTATTTGGTAAGGTAACGATGAAAATCCGTGTGCAGCGTCACATTCGGTACGGGTGAGCGTTCATCAATCAATGTCGCCAATGCGATAGTTCGGTAGAGGAAATGATGGTTGTGTTGTGTCAGGTGGCTGTATTGGCACGGAGCGTCGGTGGCATTGCCGAGGCTTCGGTCTGGAGTAACCGCGCAGCGGTGGGAACCGTTAGTAGCCGGCATATTTGTTTTTGGCCGCTGGAGGCGGGCGTTTGACACAAGTATGCTTGATGGGGGATGTAGCGTTTACGGGCATTTTGTGCAGCGAGCCAGAGCTAAACAAAGCCCGCTTTCGGGAGATTTGTCCCATTCTTCAAGCGGCAGATATGGTGTTCGCGAACCTTGAAGTCCCCGTCAGAGTCGATCGGTCGGTTAACGAGGAAAAAAATTTCATATTCTACTCGAACCGCGAAACGACGCGAGACCTGATCAGCATGCTGAATATTGGTTGCGTATCACTTGCGAACAATCACATTTTTGACTGTAAGCACAACGGTTTGCGGGCAACAATAGAGCTACTGAATGATATGGGGGTCGCTCACACGGGAGCGGGGTGGAAAAAAACCCACATAGAGCCGGTAATACTGAAATTGGGTGATTCGAAGATCGGCTTCCTTGCCTATGTGGATAAGAGAACAAATCCATGCACGGAGAGATATGCCGGTGTTTTTGTAAATTATTTCGAACCACAGCGATGTGCGGAAGAGGTTCGGCAGCTTAAAAAATGTGTTGACACAGTCATTTGCAGCATACACTGGGGTGTGGATTACTCAATTTTTCCAACTCCCAATCAGCGAACAGTAGCATTTGACCTCGTGGAAGCGGGGGTGGATATTTTGATGGGACATCATCCACATACGTTACAACCGTATGAACAATATAAGGGGGCTTTCATCTATTATAGCCTTGGAGGCCTCGTGTTTGGTGATTATATCATACGGGGTAAGATGAGGGCTTTGTTCAGGCGTACGAAAAAGTCGGTAGTCGTCCAGCATAGACTAAGCAAAGGTACAATCTCGTTCTGTGCGACCAGGGAGCTAAAAGGTAACTACATTCGGCTTGCTTCAAGGGACTATAGCAAATGGTCTAAGAGAGCATGGCATCTCTTTGGGCTAAAGGTGAAGACGCCTATTGCAGCGTTCCTCTTTGATTTCTATGAACGGGTCATCAGTCGTGTTTTTGAGTATTTTTTCGGCTATTACCAGAATCCATGTGTCCGATTGGTTCAGCTCTCAAACCTTCGAAAAGTCGCACGTTTGTTCCGAGACCTCAAACGAGAATAGCTGATGCGCGACACTCTTTCCGGATGAGCCATGTCACAAAGAAGTAGAAGAGAAAATGCGATGAGAAAGTTCGATGATGCATTCCTGTTATCATCCTGTACCAAACTGGATTTTTCGAGGCACGGATTGGTAAAAGCCGGGTCAAACGGCTGTTTTACGCTTTATACGCCTCCCGCAAAAACGGTGAGATTCCAAAATACTACCGTATTTATCGCTGGGTATGTGATTCCACGGCATAGCGGATTTGCATCTTATAAAAATTTAGGGCAACATGAGCTAGTATACCGCCTCTTCTGCTCTGGTCTGAGAACGCTGCAAGATTCCATTAAAGGTAGCTTTGTCCTCATTATTTTTCAAAACGACACATTTTATGTGCTCAATGATATTCATGCAATGCACAAGGTGTTCGTTTGTAGAGCCGGGCATACTACCTCAGTGTCAAACAGCATGGATGTACTCGCGGGATGTGGAGAATTCGCTATAAATTCATTTTATCCTGCTGTGCAGGCATTGTTTCAACATCCTGTTGGTGGCATGACAATATATAAAGAGGTTGAGCATACGCCGCCGGCTTCCTTTATTGTGGTGAAAGATAATGTGAAGGTTAGCCGCTATTGGCAGCCGGAATCTCTTCTAGAACGTAAGACTTCCTGCCGCATCAGTGAGTTTACCGAGCTATTCCGCGACGTTATAAACGAATATTTTGTCTACCTGCAGCCGGATAATGTATCGTTGACTCTTACGGGTGGCCGGGACACCCGATCCGTGCTGGCGGCGCTGATGAACCTCGGAGTGACTCCTCACACGTTTACATTTGGCTTTCCGGATGGGAAGGATGTAGTCTCCTCGGCAGAGGTGGCCAAACGGATTGGGCTGCCTTTCAGTAATCACTACATAGAGCGGCTTGAGTCCGATGAATACATGAGACTGGTGCGGGAGATCATAGCCTGTGGAGATTCTCTGGTTCATTTGCACAGAGCTCATCGGCTGGATGCTATCGAAAAGGAAGCGGGGTGCTGCAACGGTATAGGTATGCTTTTCACCGGCGCCATGGGCGGCGATTATATAAAGGGCATCGCTTTCGATGACTACATCACCACCGAATTCCTGCGGAGGCGACTGCTGGGCTCGGAGAAGACGGAAAGACTCATTCCGGAGATACTTGACCGGCATTTTGTGCGACGAACGCCCGGCTTGATGGAAGCCATGCAAGACTTGGCCGCTGCATTGCCGTACTTGAACCAAAAGTCGTTCAAATCAGCAGAGCTCTTAATTGCCCATTCTTTTGTTGGGTCTTTACACGATACACAAGATCTTAGGCTCTACCGGAACTATGCGGATTATGTCGTGTCTCCTTTCATGGATATCGACATACTAGAAGGGCTTTTTCAGACACCTTGTTCACTTTTGCACAATGACCGGAACGCACGAAATCCCTTTCAAAGGCTACGCGGTGGCGAACTACAGGCGCACCTCATATCGATTCTTTACCCGCCGTTGGCCCTTATTCCCATGGCCAATCAGTATAAACCGAAAGATTTGCTGGGAAACAGGGCGCTCTACTGTCTCAAGAGGCTGTATCTCCAACTGGTAAAAGTGAAGGACACCCCAACCTTTGCTTATGCGGAATGGTTCAGAAATATGCTCAAAGGGTTGGTCGTCGGCATGCGAGGTGATCTGTATCAGTACTACGATTTTGAGAGACTCTTGGTAAATCTCGACTCAGCAGTGCATCAGACGCATGAGGGGTATTGGCACAAGTTCTCTAATCCGGCGATGATTGCCCTGT
>WJJU01000709.1 GCA_014729595.1 Chitinivibrionales bacterium | reverse complement strand
CGATAGGTTAGATCTTCAGCATTGCCGATAGGGGTAGCGATTACAAAAAGAGTAGCCATGATCTGAATTATCTATTCGTTGATGAAAATTGTAGCGGTGCGTCCACAACATGCGGCAATCACTGACAATATGCGTTTTGAGATGTTGCTAAGGCAAGCGCCCTTTATTTTGCTGTTAAAAGTAAGCAAAGCCGTTTTCTGTCCCGTGGTATTGACGCTCGCATGTGTCGTAATATACTCTTTATATAACTTGGCCTTTAAAATGTGATATTCGGAACAAGAGGTTGGCGGGAACTGCGGATACTTTAACAACCAAGTTCGCCGCCATCAGACGTGTGAAGGCTACGTGAGTAGCCTATTTCGCGTCGTGACGAATGCTTGCGCGCCAAGTAATAGAAAGAAAAAATACGCCTGATTTCTTTGTTGAGAGGAGCTTGCATCCATGCGTCATGCTGCTTTTGGCGTCCTTTGTGTATGGTTGTTTCTGTCTGCCGGCTGTTGGCAGAGTCCTCTGGAACATGATGAGGATGCATCAACTGAGCAGTATACCGAAGCTGATATTCCCAACCAGACGCTTCAGGGAAAGGTTGGCGGAAGAAACTGGCTGTTCAAAAGCGGAAAGGTATGTGGTGATACCGCTTTCAATGTCGAACTATATAATTTCGAGCGTTCCGATCCTTGTAACCTTGAGGGATCCGACTTCGATTATATCTTTTTTGAGGTTCCTAATGAGGAGGGAACCTATCATCTTAGCTTTAGGGACGGCAATAAGCAAGGAGTCTATTTCTATGACGGTGATTCCTTTGCTTCGATGCGGAATACCGATATGGCTACGGAAGGAATACTAATCATTGATTCAATTACAACATCGCACGTCTATCTCCGCATTAACGCGTCCGCTGGGGAGGATGATTACGCCGCCGGCAAATGTGGAGTACGGATCTGTCCATAGGATCGAGGATAACCTAAGGGCGAGTTGGTTTCGAGCCCACGTAACTGTATATATATCAAACAGTTAAGCCCCGCGAAAGCCCCCACGGATTGCCTTTTGCCCCAGGTATCAATTTAAGGCTTTGTCGTTGCTGTTAAGGTGTTGATTTTATTAAAGTTAACTTGGTCCGACCCCGTCAGCCCCGTCAGACGTAAAAAATGCTTCTGCCTTCACCAAGAAGTATTTTTAAGTTCACGGGTAATGTTAACTTGCGTTAAACTATCACGACAAATCAAAACAAGGGGGCCTGCATGACTACCGCTACAAGACTTCTCACTATTACCGCCGCAACCGTGGCAATGGTGGCATTTGGCTGCCAAAAGAACTCAAGTGAACGAAATGAAATTGGCGACAAAGGGAGCGAAGCTCACGCTCATCATGATGAGCATGCAGGGCATAACCATGGCGACCATGCGGGGCATGACCATGGGGAACTGGCGGTACAGACCACATGTCCGGTGATGGGCGGCGAGGTCAACAAAGAACTATACGTCGAAAAGGACGGCAAGCGAATCTATGTATGTTGCGAGCCGTGCAAGGAAAAGGTTGCTGCCGACTTTGCGAAGTACGAGGAGAAACTCAAGGAGATGGGCCAAAAACCTGAGCAGCTCTGATAATCACCATTTGACCGTAAGGAATCTTGCATTCGTCGCTTGATTCTAGAAAAGAGGTTTAACGTATCGATGGTGATGCCACTCGGGCACGCGGCGGGAGAGTGTGGGTGTAGCTATGCCCCTCGTGGCAGATGGGAACTCCTCGGTGTACTCATGCGTTTCTCCGGCCGCCGGCTATAGCGGGAATCAAGGTCCCTTAGAAATGTTTTTGGAAGCTTGCGTTGCCATAAAGGCGATTTGAGCGATTCCGTGAGAGCAATTTTGCTCTCACGGGGCCGGGGTGTCGCGGCACTCTTCTTGCGATTTCCCTCTATGCACCGCAATAATCTCCGATCAATACGGTGAATTCCGGAGCGCCGCCCGCCCCGGTGCAAGCAAAGCGAAGGCCGAAAGCCCATCCTTCACCATCACTTTCTCTCCATCGTTTGATCCCGACGAACCGTCTGATACACAACCGCATTTTGTCTTTCGTTATTGTCCCCGCCTTGTAATCTGTCATGCAGACGCTCCACTTGCAAAGCAAACGCTTCGAGCTTTGCCTCGACCAGCCGCGGCCATCGGTTCCCATCCTGTTCGATTGTCAGAAAAGGCAGGGCCGTGATACCTTGGCATTGTTTGTGGTATCCGTTTTTGCTTTTATCGAGTTTTTCTTTGGTCGATAACGTTGACTCAACCGACATGACGGCTTCGGTCACCCTGGTTGGCATGCAGCCGAAGGGGCCTATCGAGACGGCGCCGTGGATTGTGTGCATAATTTCTTTAAAAAAACCGCCGGCCGCAAGGACCGCCTCTCCGGTGAACCGAGGATGAAAAAAGTGCAGGCCGTATTCCATGATTTCTTCGATGCTGATTGGCTCGAACCGAAATAAACCGCTTTGAGCCAGGATCCCCTTGATACGGCGTTCATAGTAGCGCTGCAGATGGCGGCGAATCGCGAATTCCGCACGTCCACGGAATGTAAACAATGGTTCGTAGACGCCCGTTTTGACATTATAATCGCAGTAGTTGAGCCATTCGAACACATGTGCCTGACGCACAATAATATCGTGCCGCGCCAGACGCTCAACCAATTCGCCGGAAGAAAAGTTATCACGGCGTACGAAGATTTCACCGAGAAGCGCGACAACCTTTGCTTGGTCGAGTTCCATGCGCCGCGGAACCGATGCGAGATTTGCGGCAACTTTTTTAAGTACGCCGTAAATACCGCGGCCGGCACGTTGGCGAAAGCAGCTCATGATCTCTTCCCACCCTTTTTCGAATACGCTCTCCGCATGCTTTCGATCTTTCGCCAATACGATCAGCGCATTGCGAATATCCGTCATAACGTCGGCGATCATGAAGGCTTTCAGCGCCCCCAACGCCGCCGAAACCGGCATTCCCGCGTACCCGTCTTCGTTGGTTAACGAAAGCAGCGCTACGTTGCGGAGCTGTTTTTTCTCGACAAGCCCGCGCAGAAATACGCTGTACTGAGTAAAACGACAATTGCCGCCGCATGTGGGCATAAAATACGCGCACAGCTCGTTGTCGTCCTTTCGTTCTTCAAGATGCCGAAGCAAGGCGCCGGTGACCAACTGCAGCGGAAGGCACTCTTTGCACGAGGAATTTGCGCGGCCGATCTTAAGCGTTTCGGTGTCGTAAACCGGGACGGCGCTGGTGCGAATTCCCGATCCTTCAAGTACCGCCGCCAACGATTCGCTCGACAATCGTCCCATCGAGGGAAGAACTACATGAACTCGGGGATCGAAGAACGAATGGCTTGTGCCGTCCGACGACACAAAGACTTTCCGGTTGCCTTCAGTCTCTATGGTGGCGGGGCGGAACGTTTCGTGGATCTTTATTTCTCGCTTAACACGAAGGTACTTATTGACAAGATCGCAGAACGCATCGATGCGCGTGTTAACCCCGGCATCGGCGGTGTGGCTGTCCAGCTCCAAAGTCAACGAAGGTTTGGTGCCCATGATGTCACGGAAATAGCCCAAAAGGAATGAATCGGGGCCGCAACTGAAATTGGTGATATAGATTCCGAACAGTCCGGGGTGACGGGCCGCGAAATGGGCCGCTCGAAGCAAGTTTTGGCCGTGCGCCCAGCACATATAGGGGTCGCAAGGTTCTTGCTCGAAAGGAAGCATATCCCAGGGAATAATAAGCTTACCGCGCGATGCGAGCTTTGCCGGAATACCCATGTTCGCCTCGTCGGCAAAAGCGTTGTACGCACGCCCAAACAGCACGTACGCCTCCTGGGAGGGGT
>WJJU01000708.1 GCA_014729595.1 Chitinivibrionales bacterium | reverse complement strand
GAGCGGCTCGCCGAAGTACCCCTCACGCAGCAGCGCGCGCACACGGCCGGTCATTGTTCCATGAATGTACTCAAAGCCTACCTGTAGTTGGCCCTTGGAGCGTTTTTCCGCTTCAACAATGCGGACGCACTCCTCGAGAGTCGGAGCCATCGGTTTTTCGAGATATACATGGCAGTCGGCCTCAAGTGCCTTCAGTGTCGCCTCCGCGTGAGCATCATTGGCGTTTACCACACATACTATTTGGGGTTTGTTATCCTTTTCAAGCATTTCGTCGATTGTTCCGAACGCCTCGACACCCAGTTGCTCATTGAGTTCCCGTTGCCGTTTTGGAGTGCTCGTGACGATTCCGGTAACGGAAACATTTTGTTTTTGGCCTAGAATTTTCGCGAAACTAACGCCCACGCGTCCGCCGCCCACAATGCCGACGGTAATGGTCTTATTGCTCATTGTCTCTCTCCTTTGGTGTTATCGTTTACCCAAATCGCGGATATCGCGCTGTTGGGACCGTTCTTGCGGCACATTGTCGACGCTCGGGGGTGGATGGCCGTCGAACAGTCCGGAATAGGGATGAAAATACTTCTCGAGGGGGTTCGTTGTCTAAAGAACGGGAAGCGGATGAATAATTGTCTAAAACTCCAGATGTGCTCGTAGTATATTATGAAGCACTAACCCAAAAGGAGGCTCGTTATGGCTCAAATTCCCTTTGCTAGGGCATTCTCGGTCGGTGTATGCGCAATGGTTTGCTTGAGCACGCAGGCGTGGGGGGCGGAAGAGGAGGATAGAATCCAAGACAAAAATGTGACCATTATTTCGGCCAAATCGACGGCTGACGGCAAATCGCAGGTGCACAAAGAGATCGTGGAGGAGTGCATAGTGTCCATACCGGACGCTTCGGATCTGGCGGCAACGACGAATGCGCATACCCGTTATCTTAAAGATATCAACGGCGAGGCGGGGGATGACCGTTACGTAAAAACCTATACCGCCGCGGTAACGATAAACTATCTCATTCGCCAAAAAGAACTGCTCATTATTACGACCAATTCCGTTGCCGGACGGGAGCCGGTGATAAAAGAAGTAGAGCGGACGGTAAAAAAGTCGGAAACGATCGTTTCGGACCCGGAGGATGGTGATTTGTTTGCGGGTAACTCACCTCGACGTTACTACTACGGCACGAAAGAAGCGGCCGAGAAAGACGCGCGTGCTCGCGCTCTCATTTGGCTAAAGCAGCATCGTGACGTGATCTGTCCGTGAGAAAACCCACGGGCTTAGCACTTGTTGACTTCACCCTGATGGCGATGGTACAATAAGTGGGTGTCTTTCTACTTGCGCCTTGGCCCCCGGGGCAATGCCTGATGGGTAATACGAAGTCTACATCCGCTAAAAGAACCCTCCCGACATCGATGAAAGCTCTGCGTACACTTTTCATCCACGGAGGTAATCCCGTCCCGGATTCTCAGTGGCTCGAAGAGGCTCGACCGTCCGGGGTGGAGGTGTTCGTTGCTTGCGATGTGACTGGTGCGGTTGATGAATGGGGCGACGAAGAATTCCATGTGACGCTTATGGACTTTTCGGCTACCGAAGAACGCATCGTTCACACCCTCGATCGGCTTCATGAGCATTGGCCGAAAACCGCCGTTGTTGTTTTAGTTGACGAGAAACGAGGTGAATCGGCCGGCCTCCGCGCGCTGCATGCGGGCGCTCAGGATTATTTGGTGAAGGGGACCTACGATGCGGCCACGCTGTGCAGGACGTTGCGAACCGCAGTGGAGCGGCGTCGGGTTATGCTCGATCTCGAACGACGCAACGAGGAATTCCAAGCAAGCGAGGCGCGTCTTCTCAGTGTGATCACCCACAATGTCGATGGGATATTGGTGGTGGATTCGCAAGGTTGTGTGAGATTCATGAATCCCGCCGCGGAACTGCTTTTTGGGGTTACTGCCGGAGGTATGTTGGGAAAAGTATTCGATTATCCGCTCGACCCGCGATGTAGTCGGGAAATCGATATCAGGCGAGAAGACGGCAAACGGGTGGTTGTCGACATGCGCGTAGTACGCACCGAATGGGAAAAGACGCAAGCCTATTTGGTCTCGATGCGCGACATAACCGTACGCAAGCTTGCCGAGGAAAGCCTTCGGGAAAGTGAGGAACGGTATGCGTTGGCGGTGAGTGGCTCAAAGGACGGGCTGTGGGATTGGAACTTGATGACGGGGCGAGTGTATTATGCCGCTCGCTGGAAAGCGATGCTGGGCTACGGCGATCACGAGATCGGCGAAAACGAGAGCGAATGGCTTGAGCGCATACATCCTAGCGACCTGGCGGTGGTTAAGGCGGCACTGAACGATCATACCGAAGGGAAAACGTCTCATTTCGAAAGCGAACACCGGATACGGCATAAAAACGGCGCCTATCGTTGGTTTCTTGTGCGCGGAACCGCAATCCGTGATGAGAACGGGAAAGCGATAAGGATTGCCGGCTCCCAAAGTGATATTACGGAGCGCAAAGAGGCCGAAAAAAGCCTGAAAAAAGCGCTTGGGGAGTTGGAGTTTGCCCTGGCTTCGGAAAAGGTTCTTCTCGATGAGCTTGACAAGAAGAATAAGGAACTGGTCGCACTATCGATTACCGACGGTCTGACGGGGCTCTATAACCATCGTTTCCTTCAGGAACGTTTTGAGTTTGAATTTAAACGGGCCAAGCGCTACGGCGTAGCGCTTTCATGCATGTTGATGGATATAGATCATTTCAAGCAGATCAATGACACCTATGGGCATCAGTTCGGTGATTTGGTGCTCAAAGAGATTGCCGAACTCTTGAAGCGTAACTCGCGGGAGGTTGATATATGCGGACGCTATGGCGGTGAAGAGTTCATGATCATTACAAACCAGGGTGTCGAAGGGGCGTTGCAATATGCCGGCAAGCTCCATGCCGCCATTGAAAACCATGTGTTCAAATCGGATGATACGTCGATCCATGTGACGGTCAGCATAGGTGTCACGGGCTACGAAAACGATATCCGCCGAAGGCAGGAGATGATCGAGCGGGCTGATGTGGCGTTGTATCAGGCCAAAGAGGACGGTCGGAACCTTATACGAGTTTGGAAGGAACCCGAGCAAACCGAGGGCAACGCTGTCGATCAGCGTGAGGTAAGCGATCTCAAGGCAAAATTCGACAGTCTGTCAACTCGCATGCGAGCGATGTATATCGAGTCGACCTACGCACTCCTTCATGCGGTCGATACCAAGGACCATTACACGGAAATTCACTCACAAAATGTTTCCCGGTATGCGGTAGCCATCGCCGGGCGACTTGGTCTTCACGAAGACGAAGTGGAAGTCGTAAAATATGCCGGTTTGCTTCATGATGTTGGACGGATTGGTATCGATGAGCAAATCCTGGTAAAACGGGATGCCCTGACCGAAGAGGAGTTTGAGGTGCTGAAAAAACATCCGGTGATTGGTGCGGATATACTCAGGGATGTCAAATTCCTGGAAAAAGAGATTCCCCTCGTTCTCTACCATCATGAGCGTTACGACGGCAAGGGGTATCCGCAAGGACTGCGAGCGAGGCAAATACCGTTGGGCGCCAGAATCCTGGCCGTGGCGGATGCTTACGATGCAATGACGACTGACCGTGGGTTTAAGTCGAAGATGACGTCCGATAAAGCGGTGGAGGAACTGAAGCGGGGCAAGGAAACCCAATTTGCGCCGGAAGTGGTGGATGCATTCGTGGCCTGCCTCCAGGAAGGGGAGGGGTTGTTGCGGGCGGGATGCTGATGAGGGGTGGCTCTCTTTTATATTGTATGTTTGGTATCTTGATGGTAGTGCCCTGTCTTATGATTGGCGGTGTCTTTCGGGCGGTCGTCGGCCGCGCCGCCGCCATTGCGAAATCGTTTAATACTGCTTAGCAAGGGATAGGGGAAATCTAATGAAAATATCGACAACGAATTATGGGAACGTCTGGGCGTTGAGGGTCGACAGAAGCATTCTACAAGAAAATGTACCCGTCCTCCGAGAGCGCCTGAGTGCCTTGATCGGCGAGGGCAAAATTCGGATTGTTGTCGACCTGTCCGGCGCAAGCTATCTGAGCAGCTTGGGTGTGGCGGTCATCGTTGACGCGAAAAACCGTATCGCCGAGGCCGGTGGAAACCTGAGGCTGGCGTGTGTAAACCAACTAATCTATAATCTTTTGGATATCACAAACCTTACAAAGCAGCTTGAGATCTTCGACACCGTCGACGAAGCGGTTCAATCTTTCGAGACTTAGTGCCTCGTTGGAGCGTAAACCCACCGTTGAATAAAAATCCGGTTGACATGCATTTAAGCAAATAAATTATTATCCAACGTATTTTTGTCCTTCGGGAAAACCCCTCGTCATCTGATCGCAACGCATGCGCGGGACCCGGTAAGCGTTCACTCACATCGTCCTGGCGCGGCTCTTTTACGCCACCGGCGTGAGCATGCTTCGGGCGGCAGTCCATCATGAACCGGCGTGCTCTTCGGTCGTTATGGCCTTCAGGTAGTGTCCCCGCCTCACGCTTTGAAACCAAGGAACTTTTCAACGACGGGGTAAACCGAGAGGCATGGTTTCGGCTCGAAGCAACCTTACTCCCTTTTTGGTATACATATTGCGTCGCTTTGCGCATGTTTCATTTAACCGATGACTGCCGCAAAAGGAGGGTTCATGGAGAAGGAGATGTCACAGATCACCGAGTGCGAAGCTATGCAATGCTTGTATAACAGGGACGGGAAATGCCACACTTTCGGTATTACCGTCGGCGGAAATGAGCCTTGCTGCGATACATTCATGCAGGGTGATCAAAAGGGTGGTTTGGCCTCTATCTTGGGCGGTGTGGCCGCTTGCCATATTGCCGACTGCCGCTACAACAGCGATTACGAGTGCGGTGCCGACGGTATACGCGTTTCTATGAGCGGTAGCCATCCCGATTGCGTTACCTTCAGCCACAAATAGGGCAGTCCGAAGCGGAATTCTCGGGCATACGCTGATATTTGGCGGGCCGGGGAGGCAACTCCCCGGCCCGTACGCTTTCCGGCTTTGTCTTATGTACAATCACCTCAAAGGAAAGTTCCCCTTATCGCACGAATCCGCACGTCGGCAATACGCTTCCCGCTTCTCAGTTTTGCTAAACGATCCTCATTTACGCGAAGTGTCACTCGCTCAAGCGTAATAGGGCCTAAGTTGTATCTCGATTTCTTCGATTCTGCCGCGCAATTCAGCATCTTCGGTCAATGCATTTTCGATCTTTTTGCAAGCGTGTATAACAGTCGAGTAATCGCGACCGCCGAATTCAAGACCAATGGTGCGAAGCGACTGTTTTGTCCATTTTTTGCACAAATACATGGCAATGCCGCGCGGATGAGCAACATCGCGTTTTCGGGTGTGCGCGCTGAGTTGGTTTACGCTTATGCCGAAATTGTCGGCAACACGCTGTTGAATAAACGCGGTGGTTAATCGACGATCACGCTGAGAAATCACGTCGCCGAAAATCTCCTGCGCTACTTCGAGGGTAATGTCTTTGCCGGTGAATGAGGCCGAAGCGATAAGCTTTATGAGTGTGCCCTCGATCTCGCGAACACTCGAGGTAATGTGCCCGGCAATATATTGCACGACGTCCGGAGGTAACGACAGACCGTCGATTTCGGCTTTTTTGCGGATTATCGCCATGCGTGTTTCGAGATTCGGCGGCTGAATGTCGGTAGTGAGTCCGCCCAAAAACCTATTGATTATGTGCTCCATCATGTCGGGAATCTTTTCGGGAAGTCGGTCCGATGAAAGCACTATCTGCTTTCGTTGCATGAGAAGCGTGTTGAATATGCGATAAAATTCCTTTTGTGTGCCCGGTTTTCCACTGAAGAAATGAATGTCGTCAAGAAGAAGCAATTCGACGTCGGCAAACTTTTTGTAGAATGACGTGGAGTCCTTTTTGTCGATAACATAGCTGATATACTGGCTGATGAACTCCTGACTCGTCATGTAGAGCACATTTTCGGCGGTGGCTTCGGTTTGGGCGAAATGGCCGATCGCCTGCAGGAGGTGAGTCTTGCCCAGGCCGGTGCCGCCGTAGATAACCAGCGGATTAAACGACGTTTGCCCAGGGGCCTCGGCGACAGCCAGCGAAGCCGCATGCGCCATGCGGTTACTG
>WJJU01000707.1 GCA_014729595.1 Chitinivibrionales bacterium | reverse complement strand
GGCGAGAACGACCGCCGCATCGCGATATGACCCAGCCGTCGAAAACTCAACGTTTCCCATGACCGCTCGAAGCCAACACATCGCGCCCGACACTCGTTTTCCGGGATCACTCATCGATTCATCGACCCCGTTATTCATTGTTGTTTCGACTGATTCGCGGGGTTTACCAGAACATCGGCGACGGTTTGTTTGAGGTCTTTTACAAATTCCCGATCACGCAGCCGAAGCGGTTTCTCTATGTAACTTCGTGCGCCCAATTGCAGACACTCCATGAGCGGGGTGCCTCGCTTAGCCGAAACCACAAGTATCGCGGCATCGGGAAATTCGGCGATTATCTCTTTGATTGCCTCCTTTCCGTCCTTTTTCGGCATGGTCAAGTCCAACGTAATAAGGTCGGGCTGATGCTCCCGATACAATTCCACCGCCCCGCAGCCGTCTTCGCCCGTTGCAACAACGTCATACCCCATAGTTTCTTTGAAAAAGCGACTCAGTTGATTTATAACGAATTCGGAATCGTCAATGCATACAATACGTCTGGCCATGCTTTACTCCCCTATCAGGCTTCCGGGAGAACGCCCGCGTCGTCGAGATTCTCTCGAATGGAATACCCCATGTAAACCCAGTGATTTTCATGATACAAATACCCTTGAATGCCCCAAATGAAAGGCAGGTACGAATTGCCGTTTTCGTAGAGCACCGGAACCGCCTGAGAAAGATAGCCGAAGCTTGTGCTGTACTCCTCATTGTCGGAAAGCATGCCGATATAGGTGTTCAGCATTTCTCCCAAGACGTCCGATGCGTACGCGCTGCTGACATTTTCTTCGCACAGAAACGACATGAGCGAATCGTTTTGAATTCCCGCGCATGCGATTGCACTGAACTTATTGCTGGCGCAACCAATGGTCATGATCTTATCGAACTGTCCTTGAAGCTGCTCGACAATTTGCCATGGAATGTGTATCTCACAGCGCTTACCGAATACGGCATCGATGCAATTGATCGCGGTTTCGGAGAAAACCGAACTCATTCTTGTCAGCCTGTCTTGGATTTGTAGTGTCCTATTCACAGACCATCACTCCTCTCGTAAACCGGCAAAGCCGAAGGGTCAAAGATAAAGGATATATGATTTCACCGCTTTTTTTTTATTCATAGTATCATCATTGCGCTCCGAAATCCACCGACTATTCCAGCACGGTGAGCATGACGAACACGGTGCATCACCCAATCGAATTCTCCGTAAGCATACCGTCCTGTACAAGCGTCGCCAATGCGAGATCGATATGCCTCAGATCAAGGTCTTCGTAAAGAAAAATCGCGTTGCGGATCTCGCTTAGCTGATTCGACGCTTCACGTTCGCGTAAAAAGATGATGGGCGCCAGTTCCGCTTTGCCTCCGTCTCGCGAACCCCTCCGCTTTCTCGGCACCCTGGTGAACGGCTCCACCATGGACTCGGTGGTGAAGCGGTTTGCCGCTATAATAATCGCATCAAACGAGTTGTTCTCCACTTCAATGTCTTCCCGCATGATCTGCTCCACTATGTTGCCCGTAGCCCGGCAATAATGCTCGGGGGCAAAGAAAACCGCATCGGTTAATCGCGCCACTCCGATTACAAGCGGCGTGGATCCATAATGTTGCGGTGAGCCGTCGTCATCAACAACACCTACCTTGTTGAATTCACGATACGTTTGCAGGCCGACATCGATTTGTTTGAGCAACGCCGGCGTAAGCCCCTCCGGGATACCCGCACCGGCAAACATCCAGTTGGGCATTGGAACGACAAAATGGTCGCAACTTGCACCCAACGCGAGGGTTTTTGCAATCGTAGTCCCCAGTGCGACGCAGAGTGCGAGCCTCTCGCCGGCCTTTTTTAATTCTAGGGGCCTCTCCGAGAGCACTTTCCGATATGCTATGCCCTCGCAAATGGATTCCGGCAGTTTCCAATGTACGAACAGTCGCTGTGTTATCGCGCTATGACTGAATCCGATCTGCTCTTCCAATTCTTCGGAGAAATGCCCCCCTTTATCGGTTGTCGCCGATAATGCATCCCTGAATATTTTAGGGAAGAATTCATCGAGCAAAATGATCCCAAAATCGTGAAGCAGACCGCATAAAAACGCTTCGTCCGCATCCACGTCACCCATTGACTCCGCCACCAATCGTGCGATAACGGCGGTGGAAATGCAATGCTTCCAAAATTCAATGCGGTTGAATCCCGCACTGGCGTCCTCTTCCCCCAGAACCCTCATTACCGACATACTCATTGCGATGCGTCGGGTTTCGTTGAATCCAATTCGAACGAGGGCATCTTTAATTGTAGTAGTGTCCCGGCCACGAGAACGATATGCCGCGGAATTACACACTTTGATAAGCTTTGCCGCGATCACCGGGTCGGCCTCGATTGCCTTGGCCAGCTCCCTGACACCGGCGTTATCGTTCGAAGTAAGTTTAAGTATTTTTAGGACGGTATGCGGAAACGCCATCAGTCTGGTGACCCGATTCAACATACTCGATATCTTTACGCCGGCCGAGGCGCTGCTTTGAAGAAGCTTCCCGGTGCCGTTCTCATTCTTAACGTCCCTCACCTCCGATTTTTCGGAAACCGAGGATGCGGGATGAATCGAGCGCACGACCATTTCTATACCCGCCAGATGGTTTGGGCGCTCAAAGTAGTGGCTTACCCCGATTTTGCTTAAATTGTCTTTGACCGCCGGATCGATTTCACTGCCGAAACTAATGATCGGAATTGTTTGAGCGGTCCGATGCTGTTTTATCGACTGAATGTAGTGCAACTGATCCGAACATGCCTTCGGCAACTCAACAACAAGCGCATCCGGATTGTACTGCAGCGTCTTGATGTAGCTTCGATAGCTTGGGGAAGCAAATATTAGCGTGAAAGGATAAGGCGAAAGACATCGCTCAATATCCTCCCGTTCGGTGCTGTTTTGTACCATTATAAATATTGAGGCAATCTTTTGCGCGGTCATGTATATCGGTAAGTCCTCTTCGTTTTATGAGCCGACCGGTGACAGGCCTGTTAGGGCACGCCAAAACCTCCGACCTCAATACTTGTCGATAAAGCTGATACCGGAACCGACGATTCTTCCATCACTTTCTCTCGCCCTTCCTCGTGCTTTCACATCGCCGAGCGACAAAAATGTTCCCGCCTTAAGAATATTTTCAACGCAAAACGGTGATGTATACGTAATTATACAGTTGCGTGAACAAACCTGCAAGCCCTTAGGATTGAGTTTTCCGGAATCCCGCCGTATAATAATTGAAATGGTGAATCGGTTTATTCATCACGGCGCGGAGACATATTTTGTAGTATAATAACGCTACGGTGTCTTGCCGGAAAGCCCCTCATTTCACGGCTACAAAGATGATGACGTGCGGCGCGCCGGCATAGTATACTAATAAGCGGCTGGACTTGTTCTCCGGGCTTGCGAAAATTAATGCTTCGGTCGAAATGCAGGTCAACCTCAGCAATCTTGGATCCGAGGCTTTGCGTGGGGGCCGCCCTCTAGGAATGGTAAATCCGGTATAGTGGCTCAAACTAACCAAAAACACCTCAAAGGGGCGCAGACGCCCCAAAGAGGCGCCGGTCATTCACAAGCCCCGGAGGGTGTTTTTTTTGACAGAGAGGAGCGCTACGTGAAAGCGCGGGCGGGTTTTGATACCGAATCTGCATCTCAGGACACAATTAGCGAAAACGCCGTTCACTTTGCTAAAGCAGTCGCGCAAACAATTACCGACGTCACGGGGGTGCAATACTTACCCTTATTAGGCGAGGTTACGGAGCCGCCCTCTGAATTTGCTCAAAAAATGGTTGTCTACAGCCATGTCTCAGGAGTAATACAGGGGGATTATATCCTCGTATTAACACCCGCGGTCGCGGCCAAACTCTTGGGGCAATTCGAAAAGGAAATGACGTTGCGCGACTTGAGCGAGTTTTGCAAAGAACTGCTCAACGTCGCCGTGGGGAGAACCGTCGTTGAACTCGAGAAAAAAGTGGGAACGCTGACCCACAATTCCCCCGTGGTCGTGCTGGGCGATATCTTTTTCCCCAATGTCCTGTCAAATGGAGTCATTATTAGTGGAAAACCCGGCGATATTGAATGTATCTTGGCGCTTAATATGGCCGGAACCAAAGTCCCGCGGGAACTCAAAAAGCTGATGCAAGAGTTGGAAATCAAGACCCGGGAAGCCAACACCGACAAATTGACTTCACTTCACAACCGGGGCTTCTTTGATTCCATTTTCTCGCACTACGTGCATGCCGCGACAAGTCAATCCGCCCCCTTGAGCCTCATTATGTGCGACATCGATCATTTCAAGCAACTCAATGACCGACACGGGCATCTCGTGGGCGACGAGGCATTGCGGGCCGTTTCGGGAATCATAAAGGAAGCGGTCAAAGGCGAAGGTGTTGCGGTGCGGTACGGCGGCGACGAAATTGCAATACTGCTTCCACATACGCCACTGGAGGAAGCTCGGCGGTTGGGGGAAGACATACTCGCCCGGGTTCGAGCGAATAAAATTGACACCCGCACCTCGGGCTCGCCGAAAAAAATGACGTTAACCATGAGCATTGGGGTCGCCCAGTTTGCTGTCGGCGAAGACGAGCATTTTTTCTTTCGCAAGGCGGATCGAGCGCTCTACGCCGCAAAAAGCAGCGGCCGAAATCGAGTTATAGCCGATGATAGTTGACCCGCTCCTCCCACAAAAGCCTAGCTTGGGCCGGAAGCCGCTCTACGCCTCGGCATCGCCACTAAAACGAACATATCGGCTCTCGCCGCCGCCCTTCCCTCCACTATTATTGTACCACCAACCGCGGCATATACCATCTTTCGGCTTCCGGAGAGCGTCGTGAAACGTTGCACCGTCCTCCTCGCCTCCCTTATGCTGTGATGTGATGTGATTAATTTATCGGTTGACTTTGCTCCCCTTATCCCTTATATTACCCACTAAGTGATCTTCATCAATAGAACAGAGTATTATGGATAACGGTCCGACATCTCTTGCCGCCGCACATCACGAAACAAAGAATCCGGCAAAAGCGTTTACGCCGCTGTATCGTCGGGTGGCTCAAGCATACCGCGATCAAATAGTGTCTTGCATACTCTCGCCCGGCATGCGCATCGATTCCATTAGCCGGATCCAGGAGCACCACGGCGTATCTCGAGAGACGGCGAAAAAGGTGCTGAAAGTTCTTGCCGATGAAGGGCTAATCGTACAAAAGGCGGGCATGGGATCGTTCATCGCCGATCGAAAACCCATTCGTCGCATTTGGGGGGTCGTGGTGCCCTTCTACTCATACCACTATGAGTACCTTCTGGAGCAGCTTGCGACACGCGCCTGGAGTCATGGCCGCCAATTTCGCCATTTTCTGAGTTACAACAGCTGGGAAGAGGAGATTCGTCTTGTGGGAAGGCTCGTGGGCGAACAGTATGAAGCGGTGATTGTAGCTCCCACCCTCGATGAATCCCGCACCGCCGACTTTTATGGACGTCTGTGCGGACGAGAGAGTTTCGTGATGTTGATCGATCATACCGTCACCGGCTCTTTTTTTCCGTATGTTATCCAAAGCTATGATCTTGGCGTAAAGCGCGCCCTCCGTTACCTTTTCGAGCGTACCCCCCGGCGAATCGCGTTCGTCCGCAATCAAGTTTGGCTCGAAAGAAACCTCGTGCAAGAAATAATGGAAGAGACATACCGCGAAATTATGCGCGAAGAGCGTGCCGGTACCGCACCGCTCGTAATTGATCGAATGAGCCGGATCGACAAAGAATTCGTCAAGGCCAACGATGTCGGGGGTTTCTTTTGCTGTGACGACGGCAATGCTATTCGAATAGTAGGAAGGTTGCGAAATGAAGGTATTTCGTTTCCCGAAGAGTGTACTCTCGTCAGCTACGGCAATACCGAACCGGCGCGTTACTTCACTCCCGCAATCACGTCGATTGATCCGCACAGCGAAGAGATGACCGGAAGGGTCATGGATATACTGGAGCGCACCATACACGGCGAAAGCACCGAATATTGCCAATACGTGGTGCAGCCGGAAATTGTCATAAGAAAAACATAGGGCCACTATACAACTACACTAACCAGAAAAGAGGTCGTCCATGAGTAATCTACTCGAACAAATCGCCGTCTGCGTTGAACGCGGTAAAATCAACAAAGCCTCGCCGTTCCCCCCTGATCTTAAGGGTCAAGAGGGTGCCGATGAGCTTACCCGGCAAGCACTCGACGAAGGCATCGACGCACAGGATATTCTCGGCGAAGCCCTTGTTGTCGGCATGAAAAAGATCGGTGAAAAATTTCGTAAGAACGAAGTATTCGTTCCCGACGTCCTTATGGCGGCAAAGGCGATGGGAGCCGGTATGGCCCACCTTAAACCGCACTTCCAATCGGGCGCCGTCAAACGAAAGGGTGTTTTCGTAATAGGTACGGTTGCCGGCGACCTTCATGATATCGGGAAAAATCTTGTCGGGATGATCGTTGAAGGCGGAGGCTGGGAGGTGGTCGACCTGGGAGTAGACGTCTCCGAAGCGAAATTTCTTGAGGCGATCGAAAATAATCCCGGTTGTGTTCTCGGACTCTCGGCACTGCTTACCACTACGATGGTTAACATGGAAAAGGTTGTCAAAGCGGTAAAAGACAAGTCTCCCGCCACGAAGATCCTGGTGGGC
>WJJU01000706.1 GCA_014729595.1 Chitinivibrionales bacterium | reverse complement strand
TCATATAGAAGTTGAGGAAGAAGCGGTGATTGCTACACGAGGGAACGTATGGTCGGGTGATCAATCAACATTAGAGATTTTCGGCGAGTTCGAAATGAGTCCCGGTACCGCCATTCGGTCGATGCTACTGTGGCAGGGGAACACGATACTCAAGGCCAAGCTCAAAGACAGAACGGCCGCCGATAGTGCTTATGAAGAGGTTGTCGACCGCCGGAGAACGCAAATTGTTCCCAGAGATCCCGCTCTCATCGAGTCCCTTGGCGGGAATCGATATAGATTCAAAATTTATCCCGTGGCATTGGCTCGCTCACGCAAGATTCGCATCCTTTATACCGTGCCTCTTCGGCCTCTGATACCGGCTTCGCTTTCGAGGTCAAAACAGCGTTCACAGCGGGAACCGAATTTGCTCCGGCACTCATTCCTGTCGAAATCAAGAAGAGCGGATACATGACCGGCAAATGTCGGATAGAACTTGGCGAAACACGGAAAACGAATGCTCCAAGACGGATCCATCGTGGATAAACATACATAAAAATATAAAACCCCGTCCCCACCTTCTCTCTTTGGCCCGCCTTTTGCAAATCGCTTCTCTTTTGTGATCAGGAGTAAGCTTCTATGGTGGGGCGGCGTATCAGACAACTGTACTTTATCCTGTCTATTTGTGGAGCACTATCGCGTGCCCAAGAACCCCCGGTGTACTCGTTGGAGCAAATTCTCATGGCAGCCTCGGAGGGCTCCGCGGAATTGCGGATTGCAGTGCTTGAGTATGAAGCCCAACGGCAAGAGATATGGTTTTTTCGGGCTCAAGCACTTGCAGCCTTAAACTTTACTACTTCGGTGGGCTATCTGTCACAGTCGACGGAGGGCCAGGTGACGACCGGGAATGTTTTCTCGGCGACGGTAGATCGAGTCGAGGGGCTTACTCTCGGCTGGAGTGTTACTCTTCGACAGCCGATTATTACATTCGGCCGAACCGAAAGCGCCTTGTCACTCGCCAATCTTCAGAAACGCGTTCTCTCGGAGCAACTTTTGCTCGATATAGATCTCTACTATCTTTCGGTTATCGAGCATTTCGGATCATTGCTGGTTGCCCAAAGTGATGTAGCGATTGCCCGAAGAGCGGTTGCGCGAGCGGGGCAACTGCTCAAAGCGGTGCGACTCGATGTCGAGGAGGGGGTGCGGGCTCGTACCGATTCATTGAGAATCTTGGCGCTCAAGAAGAGTGAAGAAGCCGACGTAGCGATTGCGCTTCAAAATCGTTTGACGGCCAAACGACAATTGGCGCGTTTGATCGGTTGGCAACCGCACCGTAATTTCGTTGTCACGCTTCCCGATAACCAACGGGCCATGCAACCACCGGGAATACGGGCGGCCGCATCGACCAGCAGGCGGGTGATACTTAAAGATTACCAAACCGAAATGCTTCGCAAGCAGGTGAAACTCGAACGTGCGGCACTGTTCCCGACTATAAACATTGTGGGCGGTGTTTCCAATGAGTTTTTAAGCTTAGATACATCGGGATTCGGTGAACGCTTTCGGAGGCTTGGGGAGGAGGGAATGGAAGATGAGGCGCTTGTAGAGGGGGTTAGCGTTCCACAGGCGGCCGATTTCTTCGATCCCGGCTTTTTTAACTATTCGATAGGCGCGGAGTTGAGTTGGCCTATATTTGCTGGCGGCAGAAACCTTGCGCAGTATCGACGCACTAAATTCCAAGCCAAGAGAGCGCAAGAGGAACTCCGGCGCCTTCGTGTAGAGAATCAGATTGCGATTGGGCGTGCGATTGGGTTAATCAATGCATTGGCAACAAGCATAGAAGCTTTTCGAGTGCAATTACAAGCGACAAAGACGGCCTATGAGCGGATGCAGCAGGATTATCTGGCGGGGTTTGCGAATGTATCGGATTTACTGGATGCGGAGGGTGAAATTCAGGAAGCGGAGCGTGCGCTAATCGGTGCAAGGGTGCGTAGGCTCGAAACGATCGGTCAGGCGCGGTTGGCGCTTGGTTTGAAAGTTTATGAGGCCCCGCAATGATCCGTGAATGTGGTCGATGGTTCGTTGTTTTATTTCTTACCGGCGTTTTTTCTTGCGGCAATAACGAGGGAAACGGGGAAGAAGGTAATGGAGCGCGGGCGGTTCCCGTTCGTGTCGAGGTGCTGGAGCGAAGGGATTTTACGGTATTCGGTGAATACTACGGTATTGCCGAACCGATCGTCGAAGCTCTTTTGATTGCGCACGCCGGGGGGCGGGTGACGGCTTTGTACGCCGAAGAAGGAGTGGTGGTTCGCGAAGGGGCGTCGTTAGGTCGGGTCGATGCGCTGGAGGCGATCGCGAATTATGAGCGAACGCAAATCGCCGAACAAGTTGCCCTGACGACCTGGCGGCTGCGGCAAAAACAACAGCGGCGTGGAACGGTATCCGAGGTTACCGCGAAGGAAGCTCGCCTGGCATATTTGGATGCCAAAAATGCGCGCTTGCGGGCCGCGAAGGTTCGCGATGGTGCTCTGTGCATAACACCGATAACCGGTCTTGTTGTTCTTCGTTTTATCGATCTATACGATGAACTCGGGCGGGAGGCTCCTACTTTCAGAGTGGCACGGCTCGACACGGTTCAGGTACGTATCGGCATTCCCGAAAACGACATTGCGGAACTCACGGAGGGAAACGAGGCGTTGGTGCGGATCGATGCGGTACCCGATGAAAGGTTTCCCGCTATAGTTAGTAGGGTTGCCCGCGCACTTACGCCCGAGACACAGACCTATCAGGTTTTTGTAAGGGTTTACAACAAAGACTTGCGGATTATATCCGGACTCAAAGCTCTTGTCCGCCTTGCGCTACGGGTAATACCCAACCGGATAGTGGTGCCTTCAGACGCGATACTTACCGAAGTTGATCGCCATTACGTCATGATCGCCGTTGACGGCAAAGCCGAGCGTCGAAGGGTACGGATCGGTCCGACGGGCGATACACGGACGGTTGTTTGGGAGGGGCTTGAGGCGGGGGATTCGCTGCTCGTCACGGGACAGGAGCGCGTGCGTGACGGTATGCCTTTGAGAATAGAGGGACGCCGATGATCGCGTTATTCGTACGGAAAAGTGCCGCGGTGTTCACGTTATGTGTTATTATTGTCATTTTAGGCACGACTTCATACTTGGCGTTGCCTCCGGAGTCGGCTCCGGAAATAAAGCGCCCCGTCATTTTTGTCACCACGGCCTATCCCGGCGTTTCGGCGAAAAATATCGAAAGCCTTGTTACCGAAAAAATTGAGGATGAGATTGAAGGGCTTGAAGGGGTCGATGAAATCACTTCTTCCAGTCAACAAAGCCTTTCATTCATTGCAGTCGAGTTTACGGCCGATACCGACGTTGAAACCGCCTTGCGGCGCGTACGTGAGCGGGTTGATATCGCCAAAGCGGAGTTGCCTGATGAAGCGGAGGAACCGGAAGTTGCCGAGCTGAGTTTTTCCAACCTCCCAATTCTTATTGTTGCGGTATCGCATCCCGACGGACTGGAGGTGATCAACGAATCGGCTCTCGACGTTAAAGACAGACTTGAGGAGATTGACGGCGTTTTGGAGGTTCGGACCGCCGGTGATTTGGAAAAGCAGGTCGCGGTCGATCTGGATCCCGGAGCGCTCGAACACTATGGCTACGATCTTACTTCGATCATCGGCGCCGTGCAACAAGAGAACGTTACAATTCCGGGGGGAATATTGGAAACGCCGATCCTGAATTATTCCCTTTCGGTTAGCGGTGAGCTGGAAGAACCGGAAAAATTCAAGGAAATAGTGGTGCAAGCCGACGATATAAAAGTTAAATTGGGGAAATTGGGAACGACGGCGTTCACCTATGAAGACCCTTCGTCGTATTCCCGTCTCAACGGGAATCCCTGCCTTACGCTGGCGGTAACCAAGCGTACCGGCGAGAGCGTCGTTCGTATAGTCGATGAAGCCAAACGGGTGCTTGGTGAGCTGGAACCAACGCTTCCACGGGGCGCACGGCTCGAGATATTCTACGACGATTCCGAGACAATACGTGACATGGTGATTGACCTGGAGAATAATATATTCACCGCGCTGGTACTCGTTTTGGTGGTGACCGTATTCTTTTTGGGACCGGTTAATGCGTTGTTTGTTTCGTTGGCGATTCCCTTGTCGATGCTCATGTCGTTTATTGCTCTTCAAGCGGCGGATATTACTCTGAACATGGTGGTACTGTTCAGCCTGGTGCTTGCGCTTGGGATGTTGGTCGACAATGGTATTGTCATCGTCGAGAATATTTACCGTCATGCAAGCATGGGTAAAGGACGCACGCAAGCCGCCGTCGACGGTGTTGCGGAAGTGGCGGCGCCGGTTACGGTATCCACGTTGACAACGGTACTCGCATTTGTTCCCATCGTATTCATGCCGGGGATAGTAGGGGAATTTATGTCTTTTTTGCCTAAGACGGTGATTATTGTGCTCACCAGTTCCCTAATAGTCGCGCTGGCTATAAATCCGGTGTTCTGTGCACGCTTTCTCCGCATGTCTGAATCCGAACGCAAACGAATCTCTCGGGGGGGAAGCAGCTTTGTCAAACTGCGGGATTGGTATACCGTACGCGTGCGGTGGGCCGTAAACCATGCCGGTCTTGTGATGGTCGCGGCGTGTGGGGTATTTATAGTGGGCACGGGAGCGTATGCGCTTTTCGGTCGAGGTTCCATTTTTTTCCCCGACGTACCGCCGCGGGATGCGGTTATTGCGATTGAGGCGGCTCCGGGAACTCCTCTGGAGAGAACCGATTCACTGGTTCGCGTAATCGAAAAGGTTATCCCGACGATTCCGGCTTCACTGGCAAACTACCTCGCGACGTCGGGACAGGGGTACTCCGATGATTTTTTTGCGGGAGCCGGCAACGAAAGCAATGAGGGTAACATCCGCCTGTCGTTTACGCCGTTTTTGAAGCGCAAAATCGAAGCGAGTACCACAATAGATTCTCTTCGGTCCATACTGGAAAATCTAAGCGGTGCAACGGTGGTCGTAAAGGCGATAGAGCCCGGTCCACCAACCGGTCACGCGGTATCGTATGAAATAACCGGCGAGGAGTACGATATAATGGGGGCGATAGCGAATGAAATGGTTTCCATGCTGAACACCTATCCTTCACTAAAGCTTGTCGAAACGAACTATGAAGGCTCGCGGCCGGAATTGGAGGTCGAAATAGATCGACAAAAAGCCGCGCTGTTCGGGCTTTCTACAAGGGATATCGCTACAACCGTACGGAACGCCGTAACCGGTGCGATTGTGGGTGATTTCAGGCGTAAAGAGGAGGAGCATGACGTCGTTGTTCGTTACCAAAAACGGTTTAGAAACTCTATACGGGAGTTGGCGGCTATACAAATTGTTAACCAAAACGATGATTCCCGCATAGCTCTCGGTACCCTTGCCTCCATACGGCTTCGCTCGACCGTCGGCGTAATAAAACGCCGCAATCTGAAGCGTGCGGTCGAAGTGTGGGCCGACTTTTATGAAGGGGCGGAAAAAACCGCCGATATCCAAGAAGAGATCAGGCGACGCGTCGCGCAATTATCGTTACCTTCCGGCTATCAAATCCAATCCGGTGCGGGTGAAGAAGTCCGCGTGGAAGCCACGCAATTTTTGTTACGAGCGTTCGGAATCGCGATATTGATGATCGCCTTTGCTCTGATTGCGCAGTTCGATTCGTTTACACAGCCGCTGATTATTCTGTTTGCGCTCCTCTTTTCATTAAGCGGCGTGTTTTTGGGTTATGTGCTTACGGCGCAAAAATTTGTCGTCATAATGTCGGGAATCGGCTGCATAGCGCTGGCGGGCGTCGTTGTAAACAACAATATCGTTCTCATCGACTACACCAATCTTTTGGTTAAACATGGCGTTTCGTGGCCGACGGCTATCGTTGATGCGGGAAGAATTCGCTTACGACCCGTACTTCTTACGGCCATAACGACCATGCTTGGTTTGCTGCCGATGGCTTTTGGTGTCAGTTTCGATTTTCATACCTTCACTCTTCAGATCGGCTCCGAGTCCTCTTTTTGGTGGCGTTCTCTTGCATGGGCGATGATATTCGGGCTTGGCTTCGCAACGATCGTAACGCTGGTGGTCGTTCCGTGCATGCTTACTCTCGTCTTTCGTTTGCGCGAAAGGGTGTCCCGGTCCCGCCAACAATAATCCGGTTTCAATGACCGAGGGGCGTCTCCCTAACATTCTCATGCGCATCTTGTGGTATATGTTGACGGGTGGTTGGTGGGGCCGCCGAAGATCATCCTGAACAGTGGGCACAACCCGGCATAGTGTTTGGTCTACAAAGGTGAATCCGGCGGCTTCCTTGATTCAAAGTCGAGCCGAATCAATCGATACGGGTGGATTATTGCCGCCCACAACGGAGGGGACTGCTATGCCCGAGAAATTGCTTTGCTCTGTATTGATAATATCATTAATCGTCTTGAATGGATGCGGTGAATTCGGACACGACAAGCCCACAAAGCCGGCCTCGAGCGGCTCAGTCACGGTGATGACCCGTAATGTGTATGTCGGCGCCGACGTCGACCTAAACAATTTCGAGCCGACCGAAATGCTCAATACGTTTTTAGAAACCGATTTCGGCGCTCGTGCAAAGGCGCTTGCCGCCGAAATAGCCGCAAGTGAACCGCATTTCGTCGGTTTACAAGAGGTCGCTCTCTTTCGCTTCCAGGTACCCGCTGATCCGTCTTCCCC
>WJJU01000705.1 GCA_014729595.1 Chitinivibrionales bacterium | reverse complement strand
CTGCGGAACCTCCGGAATTCGGGCACGGCAGAAGGGGGATTGTACCGAACGCCTTCGTAAGTCGATCATAAATGCACGCCCCTTCCTCCGCCCGCATAATAATATCGTTCGCCGCCTCAAGCGACTCGGCCGTTGCCCGCCTAAGATGCCAGGCGACATGAAAGCACCCGCTAATACCAGGAAGAATCAACCGAGAGGACTGCTGAGATTCGCATAAGGCGGCCAGTCCTTGCTCAAACAGCGTACCGGCCTCATCAAATCCCCCTTCCAGCATCCTTAATGTTCCCAACGCCGCGGCGGCCATACCTGAAGCACAATCACCGAGTACCCCACGCGACTGTTCGATTTCACCGCGTAAAAGGAGATTCTCCGCCAGCAGACATCGCCACCACCCATGCGGATCACGCCGTTTCGCAATCCGCTCTCGTAGATATTCACACAGTTCCGCCGTCGGCTCAAGCACAGCCTGCTGGAAAAGAGAAATCAAGTAGAGCAGCCTGTCTTGAACCTGTTCATCAAACGGTCTCAAGTACTGAGCGTCGAAGGCTCTTGCAATAAATGAGACGTAAACCATTTGCGAACGAAGATCCGTATTTTTCGTCCGCCGCAGCGCCTCGAGTGGTTCACGCGCCAGACTTACATCCTTTTTGTAAACGGCATTACGAAGAGCAAGCGCCGCCCCGGTCGGATTATGGTCGCCCCAGTACATGTTGTCTACATCGTACTGCCATCCCCCACTTGTCCTGCGAACGGCATTAAGAAGCCGGTCGAAAGCATGCTCTTTGGCCGCCCCCAAGGCAATACATTCACCGATCAGCGAATTCGCGGTTATCCTCCCGCCGTCCATTGCAAGCAGATCACACTCTATCAGCTCATCCACAAAGCGTTTGATCTCCTCACTTACCAGCCGCTCGTAGGTTCTGCTCAGCCCGATATTGAGTATACCTTGGCGAATAGCGGTAGAGGAGAGCGATTTGCCGACAACGGCCACCATTTGAACAATCCGCCGTTTCACCGGATCAAGAGACTCGTACCGCTTCAGCAAGGATTCTCGATATAGTTCAACTTCGGTCTTTTTCATTTTGGCGCTCAGTTGGTGCTGGTACGGAAAAAGCAGGGCCGAATCATCCGGCGAGACCGACTCTCTTACCCGCTTACATCACATTTTTTAAAAGGTCACCTTGTATTTCCCGCGAGGCAATCAGGGAAAATACTTTAGCGGATTAGATACACCGGAACAGTGCTGTCCAAAACAGATGATTTTTATCCCAAAATCGCTTTTCGTGAATCAAATAGCCCTATTTTTCTACGTTCGCTCGTCCGAGTTTACGGTTTCGAATCCTTGACTTGTTCTTGGTTTTTATATCAAATACGGCGTTACGTTGGCCCTCGCATCCTGCTCGGGGGGCTTCGCCCCTGCCTTACGGCAGCCGCCTTCGGCCATCCATGGCCTTCGGCTCCAAGCTGGGGTATAGGGGCGGCCCGAGCCCCCTTCAAAAACCTATTTTGGACAAGTATGACACCGGAATTTAAAATCGGCCGGAACCGAGGGCGGTTTGCCCCTCTTTTTTCGAAAAGGGTGCACGAGCGATGCATCCAATCGACAAGTGCGGAAAAAATGCACATCCCCTATCGGTTCATACTCGCCGATTGCCGGCCGACGGGAGAATTTCAGAGATGGTTTCTATGTATCTCCAACTTGTTTTATTCGTAACACATTGGTCGCTCCGCTCACCGGCGTCGCACCGGAAATCACAACGATTGTTTCACCCTTTTTTACCTTTCGGCCACGCAACAGCGCTTCTTCGCCGGAGCGCACCATGTCAACCACATTCTCGGCCACCGGAACGAGAAAGGGTTGCATATTCCACGCCAGTGCAAGGCTGTCGGCTATTTCACGGCTGGGGGTGAACGCATAGACACGCGCCTGAGTGCGTACCTTCGAAAGATATAATGCCGTTTCGCCCGACCACGAAAAAACAAGGATCGGCACACCACCCAGGTCTCGGCTCGCCCATTCCGCCGCTTCACAAATCGCATGAGGGGCATAACGCGTGCGCAGTGAAAGGTTAACAAAATCGCGGCTGAAATAGCGACTGTTCTCGGTTGCATCGGCAATTCGCGTCATGGTTGTCACCGCCCCGACCGGATAGGTTCCTACGGCCGTTTCGCCCGAGAGCATCACTGCGTCGGTGCCGTCAAGTATCGCATTCGCCACATCGGTACTTTCCGCGCGAGTCGGCAACGGCCGTTTAATCATCGATTCGAGCATCTGTGTTGCAACTATGACAAGTTTGCCTCTTTTGTTGGCCGTGCCGATGAAATCTTTTTGAAGCATCGGCACGTTGTAGGGAGAAGTCTCGACGCCCAAATCGCCGCGCGCCACCATAATACCATCAGACGCATCAAGTATCGAAGGTAGTGTGTCGCGGGCTTCGGGTTTTTCGATTTTGGCTATCACCCGCACCGGTTTCCCGGATTTTTTGACTGCCCGG
>WJJU01000704.1 GCA_014729595.1 Chitinivibrionales bacterium | reverse complement strand
TTTTGCTAATGCGCAAGCCATTGCATTAACGTTGGCTCGTATTTTTCCGACATCAACAACGGCATTTTGTGATTCGATATCCCAGGTTTTCGGATTCGATACAATCATTGCGGGATCCGTACAATTCACGACCCGCAAATTATCTATCATCGGGTTGACTTGTCGTCCTTTTTTCCATGCACCGTCCGGCTGCGCACCCCATAGGGGGAAAAAACGTGCCGCGGCAACTCCGCCGATTCCAGCCGCGGCTGTCGTAATGATTTTTCTTCGTGAGTATGTCTTATTCACACAGGTCCCCTTTTAGAAAACAACCGGTTATGGCACAAACTCATTTTTAACTATGATCGTCATTTGCTTGGGCAAATATGACCAATAGTATATATCCCTTCCGATAATTAAGGCGCCGAGTGGATTCGAACCACTGAATTAAGGTTTTGCAGACCTACCCCTTTGCCACTTGGGTACGGCGCCCTTATAATAGTTGCATTTGTTTATTCCGTCATGAGGCACGGATTACTGGTTTTTGGCAGCCCGCTCACTGTCGGCCAATTATACGGCATTGCTTGTTAGCGGCTCAATTTCTCGTAAATCGAAATATCCTTTATATCCCTTCATGTAAACGGCGGCACGATGCCCGAAGAGAAGGACGGCTTCGGTTCTCGTTTCAAGTTCTTCACCGCTATACAGCTCCGACGATACTTTTGTTCCGATTGGGAAAGCGCTGTTCCATTTTTCGACCAACTCCCTTGCATCCTTCGAAGTTTCATACCATGAAGCACCGTATTTCTCTACCGATGTATCATTAACCGCTGCGCCTTCCCGCCGTGTCTCAACTAATTCTTTTGTCGGAATCGCCGCGGTCTCTTTTATGTTGGATTTTTTCGCCGATTCCGCCCGCTTAGACGCTACATCTTTTTTGATATAGCCGACAAGCTTTGTTAATACATCGCTCTCCCCTATTTCAACGAATTCCGTCACTCCCTCCTCGATAAGATATCCTATACTTTCCGTCCATCTAACACAGTTTGATATCTGTCGTACCATGTTTTGCGCGATTTCTCCCGGTCCGTATTGACGTGCCGTTACATTTGCAATTACAGGTATTTCCGGATCCGAAAATTTGAATTTTTTTACATATTTTTCAAATTCCTCTCGGGCGTCTTCCATATAGCGCGAATGAAACGCCCCACTCGTATTAAGCGGTACGAACATGGTATTATCTTTTTCAAAAAATGGACGAGCTTTCTCAATATCCTCCTTTAAGCCGGAGATTACGGTTTGCGAAGGCGCATTGAGATTCGCGATATCAATACCTGTCAATCCCTCCTCCTGAAGAATTTCACGTATCCGCTTTTCGGAGGACTTAATTACAGCGGCCATAGCGCCTCCATTTGCTTTGCCCATCAGTTCACCGCGTTTTTTAACGAGCTTAAGCCCGTTCTTGAACGAAAACACCCCGGCGGCTTGCAATGCGTTATATTCACCAAGGCTGTGCCCCGCCAGAAAGCCAGGCGTACCTTCATCCTGCAATTTCCTTTGATAATGGAAGGCGTTTACCACATACAACGCAGGCTGCGTATACTGCGTTTGTCCCAGTGTTTTCTCTGGATCATTTAAACACAAATCCCGTATCGAATACCCAAGTATTTCGTCGGCGAGTTTTGTTAAATCCGCGAATTGCTCAAACAGTCCTTCTCCCATTCCTTTTTTCTGCGACCCCTGACCGGGAAATAGATATGCTTTCATGGTACGCTCCTTTAAATTTTACGCTACTTACTATTTCGAGAAATCATGATACCCACTCATATTCACGATGAAATTCTTTAATTTGTTTTAGGAAAAGAATTTGTCTTCCATGCACTTTCCTGGCCTGCGGTGCGACATCACTACTAAGCACGACATTTCTGGTTCCGAATTTTACCGCATGATTGCCGGATAGAAGCTTTTCATACTCGTCCATACTCAGCTCATATCGGTTGTCTAAATGCTCTCGAATATTTAATTTTCTAAGACGATTTTGGCTGTCCTCCCCGGCTACACCACTGAAAAATTCCGAACAACAGCCCGACCCATACGAAAAGCACCCGATTCGTTTTGGTGATTCGAAATCAGCATTATCGATAGTGCCGGCAAGAGACAGCATTGTCGTCGCCCCCATAATATTCGCAACTCTTTGGCAATACTTCAAGCCGGGCATGACTCGCTCCTCAAAATCCCTATCTATTTGTTCCTGCCGGGCTCCGGCCATTTTGCGCATCAGGTTTCGGTGCGCTCCCTTGATCATTCCGCCAAACGGCGTATGGAAAGCCAAATAATTGAAGGTTCGTGCATAATCTGCATTCTTCACGCGCTTAGTGTATTCAATATAGGCATTTTCACAACAATCAAGGTATGACAGCAATGACAAATCGGCATCACCCGCCTCACTGTCCGGTGAAGGACGACAGGTATCGCAGACTTCATACCCATAATACCCATTGGCGCCAACATCGATTTGAAATATATACGGTGTTTCGCTAATGAGCATCGCGACAGCTCCCGCGCCATTGCTTGGTTCGGCAAAAGACCAATCCTGGGTGAGTGCATCCCCCCCTTCCTCCATCATAAAACGGACAATATCGGTTGCTATTACTAAAGCTTTTGCGCCCGGTGAGGTTTGCGAAAGAATAAAATTTACACCCATTTGTAAGCCGGCTACACCCGAGTAACAGGCATTTTTCAATTCGAAAAGGCGACAATTTCTATTCAAGCCAAGCAAATCATGAAAATAGGTGCTCATGGATTTTCCGAAATCAAAAGCCGATTCAGTCGATGTAATAACCATCTCAATACGATCTTTTTCTTTTTGGCTGAGATCATCAATGAGCGGTTTAGCGGCATTAACACCAAACGTGATAGGATCCTCGTATGGCAGCGCCACTGTTTTTTCTTTCATTAGCAAGTTTTCGAAACGTGCCGTGTCCAAATTTCTATGTTTTGCGAGCTTTGATACATTTAAATAGGCGGTACCGGCATACACATTCATTGCTTCAATTCCAACTGGTATCATATTACTCATCTCTTTCTCTATGCCTTTATATGATCCTTAATAGGTTCCGGTTAACAACAATTTATTCGACAACCATAACAGCATTTCTATTGAATCCATTTGCAATCAGCCATATCGCCAGCACTAATTCATTTAAACCGATCGGTATGTTCATGAAAATCACCGCGGGCGAAGAGCGGTAATATCCTCGAAGTACAAACAAATTAGAGACCATTGCTAAAGCGGCACCGACTAATCCCCAGCCGGATAGCCATCGTGGGATAATATCGTGAACGAAAAATAAGGCGTAATAAATGAGTGCTCCGGATGTGAATGCCAGCATTCCAGCCAATAAGCTCCAGCGTCGTACGGTAAGCAGTATGTCACGTGCAATGACATTCATTGATCCATTTACACCGTTGACGGCAATTTGCTCATGATTCAGTGAAGAAAGAGCAAGGACCATAATTACGCTCATACAGTATAGGATACCTTCCGTCAGCCTGAATCCGACTGATGCAAGTGCTAAGCTTTCGCTGTAGTTTTTGAGAATGGGAAAAAGCGAAACTGCTATGCCAGCACATGCCGCCGCCATAACAAATCCCGCGAGCACCCCAAGAATAATGGAAGGTTTATGTGTAGATAATCCTTCATTATCGTGCATTAACTTACTCTCGGGTATTAAAAAACCACTCGCAATTCCCGCGCTGATCGCAATGAGAAAGAGTATTCCGGTAATGATCGCGGGATTTTTAATATTCGACATATATCCATTCATACATTAGGCTTTATCGGCAAGGCTCTTTTCGGCTAAACTGTTAAGGACAGGATCCATCCGCCGCTGGAA
>WJJU01000703.1 GCA_014729595.1 Chitinivibrionales bacterium | reverse complement strand
TCGTTCCCGCACCGCAACCGATACGCTTGTACGGAAAGGCTCGAAAACTTGAACAGGTAATCATCAATCTGGTCCAGAATGCGTGCGAAGCGCTCCAACAAAAGGACAAGGCGCTCACCGTCAAGGTGGAAATGCATGACGACAAATGTATTATATCGGTTGAAGACGAGGGCCGCGGCATACCGGCTTCGGTGATGCCGCAACTGACGGACCCCTTTTTTACGACTCGCCGGGAGTGCGGCGGGACAGGTTTGGGGCTTGCGATTTCGGCCGGCATAGTGAAGGATCACGGTGGCGAAATTACCTTTGAATCGAAAGTTAACAAAGGGACCATTGTTCGAGTGACGCTTCCCCGTGCCGAAAGTGAGCCCGTGTAACCATGGTGTTACGCCCCATACTTGTAGTTGACGATGAGGCGGAAGCGTTGTGGTCCGTGCGAACGGTTCTGGAGGCGGCCGGATGTGAAAATGTTCTAATGTGCGAGAGTGCCGAGAGAATGTGGGCGGCGATGGATGACGGGGCCGCCGAGGTAATAGTCCTTGATATCATGATGCCCGGGGTGTCGGGTGAAGAAACATTGGATCTTCTACGGCAGGATTATCCGGACATCCCGGTGATTATGGTAACCGGGGTCAACCAGCTCGAGACGGCGGTACGATGTATGCGCATGGGCGCGCACGATTATCTTCTCAAGCCGATTCAGCCCGAGCGGTTGGTGACGGCGGTTCGACACGCTTTGGAAATTAGGGAGCTTGAGAGAAATTGCGAGGCGCTTAGCGCGGGAATGCTAAGCAACGAGATTCGAGCACCCCGCGCGTTCGAATCCATTCGGACAATCGACGCTAAAATGACCGCAATATTCAGATATGTCGAGGCCGTCGCGCCCTCTTCGCACCCGATACTCATCACGGGCGAGACTGGTGTAGGCAAGGAACTTATCGCGCGGGCAATACATGCGGTGAGCGGTCGCGGCGGGCGGCTGGTTCCGGTTAACGTGGCGGGTTTTGACGACACCATTCTGGCCGATACGCTCTTTGGGCATGTAAAAGGGGCTTTTACAGGGGCGGGTGGAATGCGCAAGGGACTCATCGAGCAGGCTTCGGGGGGAACACTGTTTTTGGATGAGATCGGTGACCTGAGTGCCGCATCGCAAGTCAAGCTCCTCCGCCTTCTTCAGGAACGAGAGTACCTTCCCCTTGGCGCGGACGCCGCAAAGCAGACCGATGCGCGTATCGTCGCGGCGACTTCGCGCACCATGGCCGAACTCGGGGAAAGCGGCATATTTCGCCGCGATCTATACTACCGCCTCAAGACCCATCATGTCCATATACCCCCGCTTCGCGAACGTCGGGACGATATCCCGATTTTAGTGCAGGCATTCCTGGAGGATGCCGCCGCGGAATACGGCACAACCGTCCCCTCCGTCCCGCCCGAACTCTTCGCACTACTCGGTACTTGGCATTTCCCCGGCAATGTACGCGAGCTTCGCGGCATCGTGTTCGACGCCCTCGCCAAGCACCGCGGCAAGATATTGTCGCTTCGCCCATTCAAAAAGGCCGTAGGGTTGAGTGAGGGCGAGAACGCGGACGGTACAAAAGACCATTCCATCCGCTCCGGGCGGTCACTCCTTACATTTAACGACATCCTCCCGACATTCAAACAGGCCGAATCGCTTCTCCTCCAAGAGGCTCTTCGTCGGGCTCAAGGGAATAAGAGCCTTGCCGCGGGGCTTCTCGGCGTCACCCGACAGGCTATTTCCCAGCGGCTTAAGAAAGCGGAGAGCCATTAGTGCGGCTCTAGTGATCCCCCGCAACCATTCTTTCCGCGGCAACTATCCTTTCCACAATATATTCCCATAAAAATCAAATAGTTAGGCGGGGTCGGCCGTTTTTATCGCAAGTTTTCTTGCGGGGGTTCTCCGTCGTGGGTGGCGGTGGTATAATTCGTGTAATGCGTTGTAAGGAATACGATTACGCGAAGATAATTTCGTGTGGTATTCAAATTGCATTGTGCTTCGGGCCGAGAGGGTTGATATGCGAAAGAAACGAATACTCATTGCGGAAGATGAGCGGTATATGCGACACACCTTAGAGCTCATATTGGAGCGCCACGGTTATGAAGTGTTGGGTGTTGACAATGGAAGGGACGCTCTTGAGGTCTTGGTGCATAACCAAATCAACAACACGCCCGTCGATCTGCTTCTGTGCGACATACAGATGCCGCTCCTTAGCGGTGAGGAGCTGATTGCGGCGATGCAGCAAAGGAAAATCAGTACGCCGGTGCTTGTAATAACCGGTTTCGGTGACAAGGAGCTTGTGATACGCCTGATGCGCTTGGGATGCCGCGACTTTGTCGATAAGCCTTTTACCCCGCGTCAAATTGAAGAACGTGTCAATCTGCTGCTCAGCGATATGAATTCCCGAGAGATCGAGAGGCGGCGACGAGATTTCATGGCTCAAATCGGTGAAATTGCGCGCACCACGGCCCATGATATCAACAATGTCGTAGGGGCGACACTCGGTTACGCCGATATGTTGCTTGAAGAGACCGGCCCGGAAGATCCGAAGCACGGGACACTCAAAAAAATTTCGTCCTCCGCGCGCAGAGCCGTAGAGATCTGCCGTGATCTACTATTGCTCGATTCCACCACAATCAAATATCGTCGGGTGAGGACTGATATTATCGTTCTTATAGAACGGGTTGCTTCATTGCTCCGCGACGTGCTCCCTCGGACCATTGTAATCAATACCGACTGTTGTCGCGGGCCGGTTTGGTACCATGCCGATGCACGTCGATTGCAACAGGCGCTTCTTAACCTAGGGGTAAACGCGGCCGACGCCGTGTCCGAAGGGGGAGAAATCACCCTCGGTATCGGCGTGCGCCGTCGTGAGGCTCGTGCAAAGGGCGGTACCGAAGGCGGCGAAGAAAAATCTCTTCGTATTTATGTGGCGGACAATGGGAAAGGTATGCCCGCCGAAATTATTCCGTACATATTCAAAGAGGGTTATTCGACCAGGGAAACGGGGAGCGGTATCGGCCTTTTCACTGTCAAGCGTATCGTGGAAGAGCACGGGGGGCGATTGGAGGTTGAGTCAAGTCCGGGTGAGGGAACCTGCTTTCAGCTTCTGTTCCCGCTTTGCCAAAGAAGCGGCGCCGGGTAATCTCAGCGTCACCGCCGGCCGCGGATAGGTGAGGTTTTTCCAACCAGCTCTACGATGAACCCGGTATCGATGACTCTCGGTTGTCATACCGTTAGGCGTTGCATTAATCAGTCGGACGACGGCTCGGTAGCGGTGGCTATCAGTGAATCCGCCATTTTTCATCTTTTCAGGAGGTGCCCATGCTCAAAAACCTTCCCCTTAAAGTAAAGCTTATCGGCGCGTTCGTTCTGATCGGCCTTGCGCCGCTTCTTGTTGCCGCCCTTGTGGCGGTTAACACGGCAAGTTTCTCGCTGAAGAAGGCCGCGTTCGATCAGCTTCGTTCGGTTCGCGAGATTAAGCATAATCAGATCGCCGCCTATTTTAGCGAGAGGGTTGGTGATGTATCGGTACTGGCAACCAATCCGACGGTTGTTTCTGCTCTTCGGGACATGCGAAAAGCCTTCGAAGGAGACGGCGGCAAGGTGGGCGGCTCCCGGTGGCATAATGCCAAGCAAACATACGGACCCTGGCTCTCCGAGTACAAAGAGAAATATGGCTACTACGATCTGTTTTTGATTCACCGCGACGGCGACGTTGTGTACACCGTTGCGCAGGAGTCGGATTTGGGACAAAATATCGTTTCGGGGTCGCTTCGGAGCAGCTCTTTAGGCAAATGTTTTCGTAAATCGGTTCGGGAAGTCGGTTTTGCGGATTTTGAGCCTTATGCGCCGAGTAACGGCGAGCCGGCGAGCTTTGTCGGCGCACCGGTGCACGAC
>WJJU01000702.1 GCA_014729595.1 Chitinivibrionales bacterium | reverse complement strand
GTTATACACGGTGGCAAAAACCCCACGGCCGAAATGAACGTAGTGGCGAAAGGCAAAAAATTAGATGAGTCCGAGGTGGTTCTGCGGTTCGGGACTATGCGGGCGGGGCATACGTTGGTGAGTTGCGACCAAGCTGAGTCGGTGACGGTGGCAATGGAAGTGAGTTTCCCGCCGGGTGAAGCCGCCGGCTCGGTTCGTCTTCGTGCGGACGATCCGTTCGCCGCCGATAATGTTGACTATGTCGTGGACGACAAAGCGGAAGGAAGACGTATCCTGATAGTTGCCGAGAGTGAAGCGTCGTATCCGGTTGTCGCCGCGCTCAAAGCGGTTCTGTCGGGACGCCGGCTCGAACCCGTGGTTCGCCGGCCTTCCGAGGTGACGTTTGATCAACTTGATTCCGCCCACGTCGTTGTGCTCAGCGGTATTCGCGAGCCGACCCGGGCTCTGCGAACTATTGTGCAAAGTACGGGGCTTCGCAAAAAAGTGGTACTATTCTCCCCGGCGGTCGATTCCGTGTTCGCGGGGTGGAATAACCGGGTTTTTGCTCATCTTGATATGACCGGAAGTGACCGTGTTCATTCCGAACGTCCCCTCTTTCCCGTCTTGCCCGATACGCTGTCACTTCTTTGGCGACGTTTTCCACGAACGGTGGAACGGGACGCCGCGGTCTACGATTATTACCGATTTAATAAAGGTACACCTCTTCTGCGACTTGGTAACGGCGTTCCCTTGGCTACGATGATAACCGAGAAAAGAGGACACGTGTGGATTGTTCTTGCCACCCCCCTCGAGATTACCCCGGCGAACAACCTGTGCGAAACCGGCTTCTATGTCCCGTTTATCGATAGAGTTGTTCACTACGCTATGGCTTCGGTGGATGGTGGGCAAGAGAACTGGTATGCCGGCGTGGCACGGCGAAACCCCTATTACGGAAGCCGGCGGCGCGCGCGGGTGTTCCGCGAGGACGGATCATTTCTGGCTCAGTGGGATATGCAGCGGGAGGTTATGTTTGATCGGCCGGGGGTTTATCGCGTGCAGCCGACAGGTGAGCCGTCATACTGGATCCCCGTGACCATCGATCCGTCCGAAACGGAACTGTCGTATCGGCGTCCGTCCGTGTCGGATGCGAATCGGCGAATGGTCAAGATGCTTGATGTGTCACAACTGACATCATTGCTCCAAAATCGCCGGGATGCATGGGCGATATCATTGGTATGGGCCGCTATAGGGCTCCTCGTGGTGCTTGAGATGCTTTTATGGCGATACTCTATAGACGAATGATTGGCCGTGTCGCCCGGAAAATGATATGCGCTATGAGACGTGACAACTGGACTTGGACTGTCAGTAACGCAATAACGGAACTCCGTCCCCTCAATTCACTTGATTTCAGATTGGATTTCATGCATTTTAGCTTATTAGGCTTCATTGGCCCCGCTTTGGCGCTTTAAGGGCAATACTATATGTATAGCATTTCGTGCACGTGTTCACTGCTACTCATGCCTCTCGATTTTGCCCTCCGGCGGCGGAGGTTCGCGAAATCTGCGGGGGGGTTAAAAAGCAATCTTTGTTCGCTCTCATGGTTATTCAGGCTAACGTGCCCAATTAGAATTAGCGCTTGTCCGATAATCGCGCCATGTGTCTACCGAGCGGGGACGATCTCGGCGAGGCGCCTTAAAAGCGCAAATATCCGCCGATAGACGGCGATTTGAACAAACGGCCGCTGAAAACCGCCCATACAAACAAGGAAGCGCAAGCATGGAGAATCTGTTTGCATACGGCACCCTGATGTGCAAAGATATAATGGCGGAGGTTGGCGGCATTAAGCTGCGCCGGTTGCCGGGAATTGCCAAGGGCTATCGCCGAATGTCCGTCAAAGGGGAACAGTACCCCGCTCTAATTGCTGATGATCGCAATCAGGTCAAAGGGTTTGTTTACCGGGATGTGCCCGCAAAGGCGTGGAGCCGACTGGATCGATTCGAGGGCGAGATGTATGCTCGTCGTTCGGTACGAATCGAGCTGAACGATGGAACCCCTATATTTGCGGGAACCTATCTGGCCAAACCGGCGTACTTATGTCTACTTGAAAATTCCGAATGGAGTTATTTACAATTCCTCCGTAGCGGTAAGAAAAACTTTGAACAGCACTACCAAGGATTTTCTTCGCTTGGGCCCTTCGCTTAAAGTCCGCTCACGCTTGAACCCTACCCCTTAATGTGGAGCTACTATGACTCAACGCCTTTGCCGATCCGTGCGGCCGCGCAGCTATGAACTACGGTATACCATCGATTTCGACACATTTGTCTTCGCTGGTCACGAAACGGTCATCATCGAGATTTTAGAGACGCAAACGTCTATTCGCCTTCATTGCGAAGACATAACTATCCAAGACTTGGTGCTGGAGTCCGCTGATCGGGCTATTGCGTGCCGGCACGAGATCTCCGACGGTGAACTGAACATCTATCCGGGCCAACCACTTCAACCGGGCGACTATCGCCTTGGCGTCAGGTTTCGTGGCCCTCTCAACGACGATTTGTCCGGGTTGTATCGAAGTCGGTACGTTGACGATGCGGGGCAAGAAAAATACCTTGTCACGACTCAGTTCGAAGCTCCTTATGCGCGGAAGGCTTTTCCGTGTTTCGATGAGCCGTCCTTTAAAGCATCGTTCCGTGTTACGCTGGAAATTCCGGCTTCGATGATCGGTGTGTCAAATATGCCGGTGGAGAGCGAGACCGTATCGGGGGAGCGCAAGACGATCCGATTTGCGCCGACTCCTCCGATGTCTACTTACTTGTTGTATCTGGGAGCGGGCGAATTCGACTATATCGAGAGGGTGCGGGACGGACGAACGATTCGGGTCTACGGTGTGGGCGGAAAATCCGACAATGGGGCGTTCGCTCTTGATTTTGCGGCTAATGCGCTTGCATATTTCGAGCAATACAGCGGTATTGCTTACCCGCTCCCGAAACTGGACCTTCTCGCCATACCCGACTTTGCGGCGGGGGCCATGGAGAACTGGGGCGCCATTACCTTTCGTGAAGTGCTTCTTTACGTCGATCCCGCGTCAAGCTCCCTCGCGGTCAAGAAACGGGTGGCGGAAGTTATCGCGCACGAACTCTGGCATCAATGGTCGGGCAACCTTGTCACCATGCAATGGTGGAATGATTTGTGGTTGAACGAAGCGTTTGCCACCTATCAGGGATTTCGAGCGGTGGAGCATTTCTTTCCCGAATGGCATATTTGGGACGATTTTATTGAAGCCGATACCAAAAGCGCCTTTGCCATGGATATGCTCTCGTCGACACACCCGATCGCCGTGCCGGTGCATACGCCCAACGAGGTTGAAGAAATATTTGACCATATAAGCTACGGCAAAGGAGGAAGCGTTCTGCGGATGATCGAGGGATATATCGGAGAAGAATCCTTCCGCAAAGGTGTCGCCGCTTATCTTGAAGCATTCAAATACGGCAACGCCACCGCGGAGGATCTCTGGGCAACCCTCGAAAGAAATAGTGGTCAACCGGTCAAAGATATCTTGATCGCCTGCGTGACCAAGCCCGGCTTTCCGCTCCTTGTCGCGGCACAAGAGGGCGACGGCTTGCGTATCAGCCAGCAGCGATTCTCGGCGGGCAGGTCGTCCGACGGCGAGCCGTGGCCCGTGCCGCTTACCTGGCTTTCGGGCGAAACATTCAATGAACGGCTTTTCGACGGCCGTGAATGCACCATGCCGATCGAAGCATCGTGGATCAAGTGCAACGCGTATCAAACCGGTTTTTATCGAACGGTCTACGACACGCGATCCTATGAACATTTGTCAACTGCCGTGATTTCAAAATCGTTGCCGGCATTTGACAGGTGGGGGATACTCAATGATTTGTGGGCTTGTGTCTTGGCGGGACACCGCAAGCTTTCGGTGTTGCGGGACGCCATGGCCTGGTACAAAAACGAGGATCATGTTATGGTCTTGCGTGAGCTTGCCGGGCAATGCGAAGACATCAGTTTGTATTTGCGGCTTGCCGACGGCGGCCGCACGTTGTTCAAAAGTCAAGTGGCTCCGTTTGCCGCCGCTCTCGAACAACACGGATGGGAGAAAAGAGCGGAGGAATCCCCGCTAACGGCTCAGCTGCGTTCTCTGGCAATCGGCCATTGTGTTCGCGCCGGCGATGATGCCGTGAGTGGGCATGCGCTCAATCTGGCCCAAGCTTATTTGGACGGCGAGGGTATTGATCCGGATATCCGGGGGGCATGTCTCAGCGCCGTGTCGAGAGCGGGTACCTGGGAGCTGTTCAGGAAGGTGCAAAAGGCGTACGAGCAAAAGGCGGGGACGGAAGAAAAAGTTGCGCTGCTTGGTGCCTTGGGAGATTTTACCGACCCGGAGCAGCTCGTCGCTTATGCCGATTATGCATTGAGCGATGCGGTACGTCGGCAAGATATGCGTACGGTCTTCGCGCGCATCGGGCGTAATCCGGCCGGCTCTGAGGCTTTTTTTGGCTGGGTGCGGGACAATTGGAGCACGCTCCATGAGTTGCGGAAATCCCACTTTGTTTATATGGGACTTCTTCAGGCGCTTATCACTACGGCTCCCGATACCGTGACGCTTGATCGAATCGACGAATTCTTAAAGCGCAACAGTGAAGGGTACGAAAAGACAAAAGCCATTGCATTCGAAAAAGCCTCGCTCTATATTGGGTTCAGGAGGCGGGAGCAGGCTGTGTGATCGGGTGAGAAGGCGGGATTAATCTATTTTAGCGCCTGTCCGGAAACTCGCTTTGGTGCGCCGGCCGCGCGAAGATAGGGCTGCCGACGCGTCGAGAAGAGGCGTATCCGCTGCGATAGGCGATTCCAGCACTATTTAGCCCGACCCCACTTTACGGAGTTGGGCTTTGAAATAGCCGGGCGGTATAATCCGTGCGCTATCCTATCAGTCTTTGGCGCTGTCGGTTTTCCACTCTTTCCAAACCTTACCTACAAGGTCGGGGCCGGGCGTGAGTGTCGCTCTTCCCGGCTTCCAGCCGGAGGGCGTTGCCACGCCGCCTTTATTATCTCGTACCTTCTGAAGCGCTTGGATTTTGCGTAGGGTCTCGTTAAAGTTTCTTCCTACCGACGGCGTGAGTACTTCATAGGCCTGAATAACACCGTCCGGATCGATCAAGAATGTCCCACGGTTTTCAACGCCGGTTTTTTCATCGTAGACGCCAAATGCCGTTCCGACTCTGCCGCCGGTATCGGACAGCATCGGGTACGGTATCCCCCCTTCGACCATCTTGGACAGTTCGTTGTCGTTCCACACCTTGTGAACGAATACGCTGTCCGTGCTCATGGAAAGAATCTCGACACCAAGTTCCTGAAATTCGCCATACCTCTCCGCGACCGCGGAGACTTCAGTCGTTCAGACGAACGTGAAATCGCCGGGGTAAAAATAGAGAAGTACCCACTTGTTGACGAAATTCGATAGCTTTTTATCGGTAAATTGTCCCTTGTGAAACGCGGGCGCCGAGAAGTCGGGCGCTTTTTGACCAATCGCTACCATACTATGCGTCTCCTTTTGGCTGTATGAAACATATTTGTGTTGCTTAGAGACTGTTTGAGGAAGCTCTTTCATATCCTTTGGGTCCACGGGCGGAAGACACTTACTCCTTTTTGCGCTAAACGTGCATTTTAGGCTTTTACTTCCGCCGTATACGCAAAACAAAACTATATGTTTGATCTGCAATATTCAACTATTCCTTTTGCCGATGTGAGAATTGTTGCCGATGATTGGGGCTGAAGCGATTGTTGTCACGGCACGTCCGCCTTGCAGTCTTAATGCTTTCGAATATAATTTCTCGGGGTTGCTTATCCGCCGACAAAAAAAAGAGGGGACTATGAAAAGAGTACTGTTCAAGCTATATGTTGCACTATGTGTCTTATGGATGCCGGCGAATGCGGTTATGGTCAGTGGGTGGGGAGAACTCGGTTTTCTTGGGGTGATTGATCATAAGATTCAATTCAGCAAAGACGGGACGTATTTTGACTATGATGATCAAGGAGGGCAGGATGTGCTGTTTCCCTTTGCCCGCCTTTCGATCGATCTAAGTTTGAGTGAGAGGCACACCGTAGTGTTTCTTTACCAACCGCTTTTGATTCAAACGGAAGTTTTGCTGGATGAGAATATTCGTGTAGATGGCCTGACCTTTAAGCGAGCTACGCCACTAAAAACAAAATACTCCTTCCCTTTTTATCGAATCAGCTATTTATATGATTTTATGGAAAAAACCAACAGAGAAGCGGCGATTGGAGTTTCATTGCAGATTCGTAACGCAACCATCAGTTTCGCCACACTCGACGGTAAGAAATTTAGATCCCAAAGGGATATCGGGCCGGTGCCGGCCCTTAAGATTCGAACACGTTTTCCTCTGCAACAAAAGTGGTGGTGGGGGACCGAAATCGATGGTATGTGGGCACCCGTCAAATATATCAATGGAAGCGACACCGATGTAGTTGGGGCTATCCTCGATGCCGCTTTAAGGGGTGGTTACGTCGTGTCGGAACCTCTTGAGATGTTTGCTTCGCTTCGCTATTTGGGAGGAGGGGCCGAGGGAACCGGCAATGATGAGGGTGCGGGAGACGGATATGCCAAAAATTGGCTCCATTTCATGACGGTGTCGCTTGGGTTTCATTATTTTTTCTAAAATGGGATTGAAACGCGAGAACTGGTTCACCGGCGCATTTCCCCGCTTGGTGAGCAGGTATGGGGTTCTACACTATGTTTACAGGTGCGAAATCGAGAAGAATTTTGCGTTTCCTCTCACCGCTCGATCTTGCTTCTGTATGATATCGCATCGCATTGAATAGAGCTTGCCTCCGGCAATTTCCTCAACAATGGTCTTGAAATGCGCGCGTTGGTGGATCGTTACCGGCTTGTGATACCTGATAGACAGGTTTGCCGTGTAGGCAACTACCCCATGTCCCATAAGGCATTGTGCCATCGATGCATCGATTATTGCCGCCAATATCCCACCATGAACCATGCCGTCATAGCCTTGATGGTAGTTGCTGCAAGTAAATTCCCCATGAAGGGCGCCACCGTCGTCAAAATGTAAGCTTAAGGCCGGAACCGGGGGGGTGCGGTTGAAGAGGCAATGTGAATGGTGGCGTCCTTGGAGAATGCTATGGTTTTTCTTGAAAAATTCTTGCCCCTTTAGCGTGGCGCTCTGTCTGTCAATCATGCGCTCTGAAGCAGCCTTTCGCATTCCAATAGATTCATTATTAGTGGTCGCAATAATTTTTACCCGTCGTGAGCTCTCCTTTGAGCCACTTTCCAATAACTTCCTTGGGGCTTTCGGAAGGTGCGCCGACAACTACCTGGATTTCGTATTGCTGGAACAATTGCTGCGCCCGCATGCCCATGCCGCCGGCTATGACAACGCTAACCCCTTGTTCTCGGAGCCACTGCGGAAGAAGGCCCGGCTCATGCGGGGGCGGGACAATTTCTTCCGTCGAACTGATCGTGTTTGTAGTTTCATCGACCGTCGCCAATGTGAATACTTCACAATGACCAAAGTGCATGCAGAGCGATCCCTGAGCTGTTGGTACGGCTATTTTCATGTAGGTACCCTTCCTTTTAGTTTTTTGTAGTGCTCTACTCAGCAATGTCCTATTCGCGTCTGAAAAGTTAATCGGAATCCTTACGGCGGCAACATAAGAGAGGGTTCCGAATAGTTACGATGATCAAAGTTTTCCCCCGTATATCAATTATTGTGCCGGTCCGTTTAAATGGCTGTCAAACCACTAATTACCACCGTAGTGGCAATAATGATTTTGGTAGGTGCATTGCACTTGTGCAATTAGTGCAATGATACATTGCAGTGCGGCAATGTGGAAAATGCGCAATTTAGGAGGGGAACGCTATGGTACCGCTTTCGGCGCACGTGTTCACCTCTACCCGTACCATTCAGTTTCAGTCCCGGTGTTTTTGAGAGTCTTCCGACGGTGGCCGGGGTTCGCAAAGCCGCCGAGGGGTAAAAAGGTGTTCTCTATTCGCGCGCGTGGTTCTGAGGATAAAGCGCCAAAGTGGAATTATGCACTTGCGTTTTTTTTAAAATACGGTACAATACATTAGTAGAGCATACGAAACAGGATGTCGATTTATGAAAATTATCTGTGCCTGGTGCAAGAGTGAGATGGGAAACGACGGTGCCGAAGACTCGCGGACTTCACACACTATATGCCGTGACTGTCGGAACTGGATGCGCGGAAACGAGCGCGGCTATCCGTTGGTTGAATACCTCGACAAACTTCCCCCGCCCATCCTACTTGTGGACGGCGAAGGCGTGGTGCAACTTGCCAACAAGGCTGCATGTCGGGTGTTGGGAAAAGATCTGGAGCAAATTAGAGGAAAAGCCGGCGGCAATGTCATGGAATGCGCCTACGCTCGGCTTCCCGAGGGGTGCGGTCAAACGATCCACTGCAAGGCTTGTGCAATCCGACTGGCGGTGATTCGCACCCATTCGACGGGGGAGGACCTGGCGGATGTTGAGGCGTATCAAGAAATAATGGTCAATGAAAAGACTACGCGCATGAAAATACTGCTGTCGACGCATAAATTCGGAGAGGTGGTTTTTTTGCGCCTCGATGCAATGACTCCCGCTCTCAAGAACTAGTTGTATTTAAAAATTTCACAACTAAAGCGGTGGGGCCAAGGCTCGCTGAGAAGGTGTCGCCGATTATGAGTCGGCCACCAGTGGCGACTGTATATGCTAAAAGGTGGATACGTATGTATCCGAATTAATGCCGGCGGCCGCGGGCCTAACAGAGCTTTTGCGAAGCTATCCAGTGCATGTTTTTGCCGTAGGTGACGCTCTCACTATGCCGGTACTTTCAGAATTGGAAAGCGAACTGAAGGAATTTTTCGCCGCATAAGGAGTCGGACCGTGGCCACCGAATATGCAGCGAGCCCTTGGGGGTGCTCCATGCTTATTGCCTGTGCATAAAAAAACAGGAGGAACGTCTGGCGACGTTCCCCCTGCCACCCCATCATCACACACATCCGCCACTGGCGTGGCGTAGCACATCTCTCCACCCGCATGTATTAAAAATCTCCATGCCAATTGAAACCTAAGGGGGTGTGCTTAAGAAAATTAAATCGTACTTATCGTGTAACGCATTGGAAAATAGAGATTTACACAAATGGGCGCCCAAGCCTTCTTGTCGTCGGCCCTATGGCAATGAGAGGGGGTCGGTTGGGGTCAGGCAATTATTGCCGAGGCAATTTACCCGAATTATGGCATTGTGGGGGGGGTAGATGCGATATCGTAAAACCGTTCGGTGCATTGCGCGACGACGGTGTTGTGTTGCCGCATGGTGCCACCGTGAGGCGGGGCCAATCCGCTTTGCCAAAACGGGGATCACCGGTTGCTGAGGCTCTCTGAGTGGCGGGAAGCTCCGTCACGAAAAGGTTCTTGAAATGACCCGGGGGCGCGACGCGCGCCGGAAACCTAGTTCATGGGGAGCCGGCGTCGCCCGAGTGAGTATCAGAGATCGATCCGCAGCTTTTTCATTCTTCGCCAAAGAGTTGCGACATGGATGCCAAGTTCTTTTGCGGTTTGTACCCGGCTGAACTTGTTTTTTTGTAAGGTTTTGGTGATTCTGCGTTTTTCATAGCTTTCCCAGGAGGGCTCATCGTGCGCAGGACGAGGCGCCGTCGGCGCATCGGCTTGGAACAAATACTCGGGCAAATGATCCCTCTCGATTGTCGTTGACCGGCAAAGTACGAACGCATGCTGCAGGATATTTTCGAGTTCGCGAATGTTGCCCGGGTACCGGTGGGTTATCAGGATCGACATGGCTTCGGGCGACACCGTATCGATATCTTTCCGATAAAGCCTGTTAAAATGCGCTATAAAATGATCTACAAGCAACGGGATATCGTCGGTTCGCTCGCGTAGTGGGGGAAGCGTGAGGGGCATGATGTGGATTCGATAAAAGAGGTCCCGCCTGAATTCTCCGGTTTCAACCAGCATGGTCAAGTTTTGGTTGGTGGCCGCTACAATGCGCGCGGTTGATTTGGTCGGTTCAGTCGAGCCCAAGGGTTCATACACATGCTCCTGGAGCACCCTGAGAAGCTTG
>WJJU01000701.1 GCA_014729595.1 Chitinivibrionales bacterium | reverse complement strand
TTCAGCAGCAATTGCCGGCGCTCTACGAGGCCTACAAAAAACAGAGCGAAAAAGCCGTCATCAATTCTTACGTTTCCATGGACTCCCAAGAGGGCTTCAGCGGGGTGGTCAACCGAGGTCCGGAAGCGTTTGTGCACTTTCTCACCACGTTTGATAGAGCTCTCGGTATCAACGTCAAGGAGCTAGTCGGAACCCACATCAATAAGGAGGCACTGTCATGAGCGTTCTACTGGTTTTTGTTATCGTATTTATCGCGCTTGTCGCGTGTGCCCTCATATACCAATTGATTACCAACATGAAGATCGTTGGCGGCAACGAGCTTGGGGTAATATCCGGGAACTTCGGCAAAAAAGGATTTACTACATTAAGCGGCGGGCGGATCTTCAGCATACCGCTTCTGAATAAATTCGCCAAGATGAACCTGACACCGCACACCATCGAGGTAGTGGTCGATTCGGCAATAGCCGAAGGTATTATCCCTTTAAATGTAAAGGCCACCGTAAGTTTTGCAATCGCTTCGAATGAAGCCGGACGCGACAGGGCCGTTACTCGTATTCTTCACCTCGCCAACGATTGGGATGAGCTGCGGCAGGTTGCCAGCAATATTATCGAGGGTCATCTTCGGGATGCTATCGCCACGATGACTCCCGAGCAGGTGATGCAAGATAAGGACACCCTGGTAGCGAGGATGATAAATGTTTGCAAAAATGATCTGGAGAATATCGGCCTGGAAATCACCACCATGAACATAGCCGATGTCGACGATCATCGTTTGAAAAATGTTACCGAGCCCGATCTTTATATCGCGCTTCTCAAAAGAGTACAAACGGCGAACGCCGAAACCGAAGCACGTAGAGCAAAAGCCGAACTGCTTGCCGGATCGACGGAGCAGCAGGAAGCGCGAAGGGCGGAGGTCGAGGTACGCAACCTCGAAAATGAATACCAGCGCTTGGAAGCGGAAACTCGACTTCGTCTTAAAGAAGAAGAACAGCGCAAGAAAATCGGGGTCGAGAAGGCGACCCGGGACGCTCGGGCCAAGTGTGCGGGGCTTCAGGCGGAAATCGAAGCGGAAAAACAAAATGTCGAGATGCTGAAGAATAAAAATGAAGCCGAGATCATTACTCCTGCTCTGGCCGAAAAAGAACGGCTTATCCTCGCCGCCAACCAGGAGGCGTCCGAGCTGATCGGTAAGGCCCAGGGTGAAATCGACGAGCTAAAAAACACGATTGAGATTCTGTCGGAGGCCGGCGATGTGGGCCGCAAGACATATTTGATCGAGAACTTCGCCAAGATAATGGCGCCGTTTGCCGAAACGCTGTCCTATTTCCCGGTTGACAAATTATCAATCATCACCGGCGCGGACGGCACGCGAGAACCGATATCCGCGGTTCACCCTCACGCGATCGACTCCGAAAAAAACAGTTTCATCCAGGGAGCCGTCCATGAAGCTCTTCAGCGGGCGTCGGATGGGACGAAAATGCCGATGTAAACTTCCTAAATCTCTCGCTCTTCAACGTTGACGTGTGGACATAGTAGTTTGCTCACATGGCCCGATGATTCGGGCCATGTGCCATCAATTCCTTCGGCAGACTACCTCAAATAGCGATCGATCGATTCCGCCGCCCGACGGCCGTGGTAGATCGCCCGAACGACTAACGAGGCTCCCGTAAAAGCGTCGCCGGCGGCGTATATGCCCTTTTCGCTTGTGGCGTATTCATCGGTTTTGATATTCCCCCGATCATCCAGGGACAAACCCAAATCCGAAATTAGACGACTGTGCTCGACATGCACGAAGCCCATGGCCAGGAGCACCAGGTCGACATTGAGTTCAAATCCGCTGCCGTCGATTTCGGGAGGCGCTCCTCTGCGACCGGCGGCCTTTTCCCAGTCCACTTGTGCGAAAAGCCCTTTCCCAACCGCTCCGTCACGCTCGCTGAAGCTTTTGGTGAGAATGCTCCAACGGCGCTCACAGCCTTCCTCGTGCGAAGTCGAGGTACGAAGAATGCGGGGCCAATCGGGCCACGACGGATTCCAGTCCTTCTCCCACTCCCGCGGTTTCGGCATTATTTCGAATTGGTAAATTTTTGAGGCCCCCTGACGGTTCGCCGTGCCGACGCAGTCCGCTCCCGTATCACCGCCGCCGATTACCAGGACGGTCTTGTCTTTGGCCGAAATAGTGCTCTCCTCCCCTATCTCGCCTCCGATATAACGATTGGAGAGCGTCAGGTATTCCATGGCGAAGTGGATTCCCTCAAGCTCCCTTCCCGGTACTTTCAGGTCACGTGGTTCGCCCGCACCCATCGTCAACAGGACCACGTCGAACATATTGCGCAGGTAGCGCGCCGAAATGTCTTCTCCTATTACGACACCGGTCTCGAAACGCACCCCCTCACTCTCCATCTGCGCCAACCGTCTATCGATCACCGTCTTGGGAAGCTTGAAGTCGGGAATCCCGTAGCGAAGAATGCCTCCTATTTTGGGGGACTTCTCGAATAGAACAACCGTATGT
>WJJU01000700.1 GCA_014729595.1 Chitinivibrionales bacterium | reverse complement strand
CTATCGTCGTCTTGGCATCGCGAGCCTCAAGATTGAAGGCCGAATGCGCAGCGCGGAATATGTCCATACCGTTGTATCTGCTTTTCGTAAAGCGCTTGACGACCCCGAGCTTACGGAAGAAGCGCGCGAAGAGCTTCGCATGGATTTCGGTCGGCGCAAGACAAGTCTTTTCTTGACTGGAACCCAATCCGCCGAGGTAATCGAGCCGAACCGCGCCGCCGGGACGGGATTTGAATTGGGGATGGTGCGAGGCGCCGACAAGGAGTGGGTAACGCTTGACACCCAAGAAGAAATCGGCGTAGGCGATCGTGTTCGGTTTCACACCCCCGACGGCTCCGAAGGGAAAGCGGCGAAAGTCCAAGAGGTCGGCGGCACCCGAAAGGGCGGTCTAAAAATCAAGATACCCGCCGATACCGGTCATCGGGTCGGCGATCGGGTCTACCTTATCGCTACTCATCGTGGTTTACCACCCGGTTTGCGGAAAAAGCGCATTGAAGTACGCCCGGTGCGATTTCGCGATACCGCACCGCACGCCCGCCGAATACTAAATGATTTGAATAAGCGGAGTGCCCGAAAGAAGCAAGCCGGAAAGGCGCGTCTTTTCTTGAGAGCCGACACCCTTCAGTGGCTTCGTGTATTCGGCGCCGCTCCGTCCGACGGCGTGGTGCTGAGTGCTGAGCGTCGCGAACTCGAACGTCTCACCCACGACCGTCCACTTCTCCAGGCCTGGCGCAAACGTCTCGAGATCTCACTTCCACCATTTATCCCCGAAGCGGAACTTGAGCCGTGGCGCAAGGTTATTCGCGCCCTTCGAGAGCAAGGCATCCATCGATGGGTATGCGGACACATCGGACAGATCGCCATGTTCAATAAGAAAGATCAATGCCGCGCCGACACGAGCGTATGGTGCATTAATCGCGCCACCCACTCAGCACTTATGGATGTCGGTTTTGCAGCCGTTTCGGTTTCTCCCGAGGATGACATTCTCAATGTGCGGGCCTGGGCCGAGCCTCAATGCTATTTCACGTTATTCTCCCTGGTGCCGCTTTTCATTTCACGCATAGCACCGCCTCTTCCACCCCACGCCGAACTCACCGACTCGCGGGATGAGCCGTTTTTTATCGAACGTCGTCACGGCCTTTACTACACCATAGCGGCCCGTCCTCTCTGTCTCACCCACCGCCGCGACAATCTTCTTCGTACCGGTATTCATCGCTTTGTACTGGACTTTAGTTTTCTGAAACCACACAAGAAGCTACTGAAGAACGTTCTTGACCACTACAATCGAAAAGTGAAAATCCAGGGGACGACGGTATTCAATCACAAAGCGGGGTTACGATAACACCGATTCGGACCGATTCGAATCGTGTTGCCTCTAATGGAACCGGATGCCACTGCCCATGATGTAAGTAAGCTAGCAGCCTTTCAACCGAGGAAATCCATGGGTAGCTCGAAAAGCCGAGCTTTAGTATTGCTCGGAGCATGGTTGCTGTTTGTTCCTATTGCCTGGTCCGGCCTTCTTGGGACGGCGGCTTGTGCGGGGGGCATTATGGGCCGGATTTCTTATCTATATATTAGGCAAACCGCCTTACTTTTCCGGTTTATTCAGAGTCTTGAGCCGCCGAATGGATTAGCATCGTACTATGCCGCGTGCCGCTGTGGCCCTCACGCTAAGCGGAGGCAAGAGAGGCTTAGGGTTGCCGGGGGATTTTGCCTGGCCTGTAGTTGCAAGCAAGTCTTTCACTCGCTCCACGCTCGCGATTTTGCGGCAAGACTGAAGACGCACAAACTCCAATCTTGTTTCTTTTATAAGGTGAGAGGTATTTGGGGCGGTACCAGTACATTGCACCCACACTTCATTCATATGGAGCTGTCCCGTGGTTCCCACACAAACCCCGGATCGCCAATCAAGGTTAGTCGATTGCATTTTATACCAAAATGCCGATGATAATCACTCATCACCTTTGCCGGCCCGGACTTTAAACATTCTGGTTGTGGGCGAACATAACGTAGATGACTCGGGGCTCGCAACCGGCCTCAATGACCGCAAAACCTATCGCTTGATACCGGCACTTTCCATACGTGACGCCGAAGAATACATCGAGACGGGGGAGCGTGTTCATGCCTGCATATTGGGGGTGGGACCGCGCGACCGGAGCATGGAAGCCATGAAATTGGTACAATGCTACGCTCGTGAGTTTCCGGTCCTCCTTCTCGTTAACCGCGGCAAAGAAGACATGTGTCGGATCGTGTCCCGGGCGACTCTTTTGGGCGCACGGGCGGCATTCGAAAGTACTTCAGAGAGCTTGAGCGGACTATTCCACCGTGTGCTGGATACCTACACTCTTGCGAGTGTAATAGATCCGTGGTTCTGCAAACGCTCTGCCGGCGATCCCGTCCGCCAGGCACTTGATATTCTGTTCTCGTTCGCGCCGGCAACGATAACCGCATGGGCGTAAGCGTGCGACCAAGGTATGGTCCACATAACGCATCGGGCCTATTTTTTCAGTTGAGAAGGTAGGTGAACCTTAGTTTTTCGATGGATACAGTGGTGTTGCCTTCGGGTCCTGGCCGTCATTACGTGCTTTGT
>WJJU01000699.1 GCA_014729595.1 Chitinivibrionales bacterium | reverse complement strand
GCTTCAACGAGTTCTCATTATTTTCACCCATAACGCACTTCTCAGGGCAAGAGGCGAAAAGCCCGTTCCCGGGCCTTTAATATAACCAACCGCAAAATGTGATGCAAATGCCAAACTAAGCGCCGCTATCATTGAAGGATTTTCCGGTTTTTGCGTTTTTGGTTCGATAAAAACACCGACAGCCTCCGTACTCTCGGCACGAAGGCTGTCGGTAAAATTCAGCATCGGCAATTGCCGTAGCGTGGTTATTTGCGCACAAATCTCTCGGTCGCCACAACCGTGTTACCGCGAAGGGCTTTGGCCACGTATACACCGCTCGTCAGACCGCTCAGATCGATCCCTGCGTTTTTAACACCCTTTTGAAGGCGATGGAGTGACACTCTCCGTCCGGAGGCGCCGTAAATGGCAATCTGATTTACATCGCTCACCGCGCCGCCGACCGTAAGCGTATTGCCCGCAATCGAAATGACACCCATACGACCTGAAGCGGAAGCAATGCCCTTTCTAACGGAAGAAAAGCTGCAGTCATCAGAGGGAGCAAAGGCGCTTGCCGGAATGATCTCAAAGTTGGACTCACCGGGTTTCATCCACGAAAGCCTGAAAAGAGCCTCATGATGGTAATTATTCGGCCCGGGCGAATAGAAAAATTCAAGGGTGTGGTCACCCGCATCAAGCTCGACATCCGTAAATGCGGTGTATGTACCAAATTGTTCCCCCAATGCGGTGTCCGGTGTTCCCATCATATCCCCCGGCCACAAGGGGAAGCCTCTCTCCGTTAGATCCCCATTTTCATCCAGCAAAAGCATTCTAACAAGCTCCCCGTCAATAATGAGGAAAGCAAATTGTTCAAAGGAGATTCTGAGTTTATACGTTCCGGTCTCCGGCACGATGAATTTGTCGGCCCTTCCATAGATGAGGTGCGGCGCCTCCGTCTCGGCACTCGGCTCAAATGCTTCCATAAAAGGATAGCTACCTTTACTGTAATCTATTTTGCATACGGACCCGTACATTACATCGTAAATTGTATCACGAACGCATTTCATACCGGTGTATCGATACTGAGCACCCCCGTAGGAGGTACAACAGACGGTTGTATCCACCGCACAGCCCGCAGGCCCCTCAAAAAGGGGATTTCCCCCCGCAAGCATTAGTTGAATGTCAGCATAACTGGAAACGGCGAAGAACGCCATCGCGACGACACATGCATTTCTGATTGAGCGCATGAAACCTCCCGGTTACTAGTGTTGATTTCGCCCCGCCACGAACAAAACGACGGAGCCCCCCATCTGTGATAAACCGAATCCCTAATCTTTGAGACTCTCGTGTGCCACCGGCGCTTTCACGGCGCTCACAACAATCTCAGCCATCTTGTTAAAAGTAGTACGTGTGCCCCTCCCTAAACAAAAACAAACAACAACATGAACCCCCAAGCGCTAAAAGCGCTAAAGCTTGTAACACCTTTCGAACGACCTGCTTGTATGCAATACGCCTCAGGGCTCCTAAATCCCCGCAATGCTGTCGGTATCACCTTTTTTTATTGTCTCGTCGGCTCTTCGGTTTCATCTATTGCCAAAAGCGCGTTGAATTGGTGCTCATCAAGTACGGTAACGCCAAGCTTATGCGCCTTTGCAAGCTTTGATCCGGGATCCGCTCCCACTACGACATAGGTGGTCTTTTTACTCACCGAAGAACTCACTTTGCCGCCCCGTTGTTCAATCAACGCTCCGGCCCGTTCACGTGTATAGTTTTTCAACGCACCGGTGAGCACAAAGACGGTACCGGCGAGAGGTTGTATGCCAGCGGCTTTTGCCGATCCGGTTACGTTAACGCCCGCTTCACGAAATCGCTTTGAAAGCTCCCGGTTGGCGGGTCGATCGAAGTAGAGTCGTATGCTCTGTGCCATCACCGGCCCGATCCCCTCGATCGATTCGAGTTGCTCTCGGGACATCGTATGCAGATCAGCCAGTTCATGTATAGTGCGTGCCAGCGCCTTTGCCGCCTGCGCACCTATCATTCGGATGCCCAAACCATGTATTAGCCGGTCGACGGGATTGCGTTTTGAAGCGGCAATCGCACGTATCAGGTTGCGCGCGGATTTTGGCCCCATGCGCTCCAGCCCCGCGACCCGTTCTTCGTTGAGCCAATAGAGGTCCGCGCTATTCTTCACCCACCCTCGATCGATTAATTGGCGCAAGATCGCCGGACCCAAACCATCGATATTCATCGCCGCCCGTGACACAAAATGGCTTACACCGGCAAAGACCCGCGCCGGACATGAGTTGTTGACACACCTAAGCGCCACCTCACCCTGAATCTTGACGGTTTCGGCGCCGCACGAAGGGCATCGGTTCGGAGGCTTAACCGACACGGCTCCCTCGGGACGTTTCTCTTTCACCACCGCCACTACCTTCGGTATGATTTCTCCGCCCTTTTCGATCATCACGACATCGCCGACGCATAGATCGAGTCGCGCCACTTCATCGTAATTGTGTAAGGTCGCGTTGCGTATCGTGGTGCCGGCCAAAAGGACCGGTCGAAGTCCGGCCACCGGCGTCACGACCCCCGTTCTGCCTACACGAGAATGTATCGACTGTACAACAGTCTCGGCACGGTCGGGCGGATACTTGTAAGCGATTACCCATCGCGGACTCTTTGCGGTCGCTCCCAGTTGGCGTTGCCGTTCGATATCATCAACTTTAACAACCACCCCGTCGACCGGATACGGCAGATCGCTTTTCCGCTCGCGCCATTCATCACAAAAAGACAAGAGAGCCTCCGCCGACGACAATACGTCGGAATGCATGACCGTTGGAAAGCCCATCTCCGCAAGAAATTGCAGGTTGGCGCCGTGTGTCTCCCGGTGGGACCGGGCCAAGAGAAAATGAGCCGCGAAATCCAGGCGGCGACGTGCGACAATCGAAGGATCCTGAAGCTTTATCGTGCCGGCGGTCGTGTTGCGCGGGTTTTGCATTGGGGGCTTGCCGTTCTCGATCAGCCAATCGTTCAAACGCCGAAAGTTGTCGTACGTCATATAAATTTCACCTCGTACCTCGAAGGATTCGAGGTAATTGACGACAAGAGGGATCGAACGAATTGTGCGAACATTGGCCGTGATGTCGTCGCCGACGGTACCGTTTCCGCGGGTAATTCCCCGCACAAGACGCCCGTTTTCGTACCGAAGCGCGCACGCAACACCGTCGATCTTAAGTTCACCCACAAACCTCACCGTCTCATCTTCGAGAAGCCGGGCGGTGCGCGCCGTCCACTCTTTGAGTTCCGCTTGGCTGTAGGTGTTGTCGATACTCATCATGGGAACGACATGCTCGACTTTCGGCAACTCCTTAGTCAAGTCATTTCCCACTCGTTGCGTCGGCGAATCGGGCGTTACGAGTCGCGGATACGCCTTCTCCAAATCGACAAGATCCCGATAGAGCCGGTCATACTCATGATCGGGCACAAGAGACGTGCCTTGGCCGTAATAGGCGGCGTCCAGTTCCCGTATTTCGCGCCGCAGCTCTTCGATATGCGACCGTGGATCGGTCATGTTGGCGGTCCTTGCTCCAAACCGTTGTTGATAGTTCCCCCGGCTCCGCTTGCCCCCTCGC
>WJJU01000698.1 GCA_014729595.1 Chitinivibrionales bacterium | reverse complement strand
TTGGTGCACCTATACCGACCCCGAAATTGCCCACACCGGCATGTATGAGCATGAAGCCGCGAAGAAAGGGATCAAAACGACGACATTTATGCAGACGCTGGAGGATGTCGATCGATCCATTACCGACGGCCGCACCGAGGGGTTCGCGAAAATCCTGGTTAAACGAGGAAGTGACACCATCCTGGGCGCTACTATCGTTGCCCCGCATGCGGGAGAGATGATAAGCGGGATAACCCTGGCTATCGTGGGTAAAGTAGGATTGAGAACAATCGCTCGGACGATTCATCCCTATCCCACGGTGGCCGAAGCCATAAAGAAAGCGACCGATGCCTATAACCGTTCACGGTTGACACCGCTCACAAAGTCGATTCTGAGACTGGTCTTTCGTCTCAGGAGATAGCATGTTCGGTGGAGCGAAAGAAAGGCAACGGCGAATTCCATCGTCATCCGCCGGACGAAAAAAAGCATGGACGAAGGTAGGAAGATACGGCGGAGGGCCAATTGGACCTGCATATTTTGGTCGAGTAGACCACAGGAACATCCCCCGCAGCCGCTCACGGAACCGTGCTTGAATCTCTCGATTCACACGGCTCTTGTTGTTCAGCCATTCGCTGCTGCTGGTTGCCAGTGGACAAAAAGTTCAGGTGCCGCTTGACGAACACGGCCAAGCCACCTCAGTGCCTCGACATGCCGCCTGTGCAGCCACTTGTACTTCCTCATTGCCCACGGTGACAGGGCCAGGTCAATCTGATGCCGTATCGCCTTGAGTGCGGACCGACAGTATGCGCCATAGTAGTTAATCCATCCTCGTATGACCGGATTCACCAGCGCAGCCACTTCTTCCAATGAATAGGTGGTGAGCGACGTTAATTTCCAGTCGCGTATTGATTGTCTCATGACCTTCTTTGGCGCCGGACTGACTGCCGGAGTGAACCCAACAAAGAACTGCCCTGTGCGACATTTTTTCACCAATCGGGAACGCGTGAACTACATTACTTTTGGGTCGACGACAGAAAGTCGCTTAACGCCGTCTCCACGGCAGTGGCGATTTTCGCATGACCCTTTTCATTAGGATGTGCGGTATCGATAAAATCACTGTCTTGGAGCAATGGAAAAAGATTTATGTATGTCCACCCTTCGTTCTGAGCCAGCTCGCGATAGCTTTCACTCAATTTCGCGAGCCACAGCGGCGTCTGGGCATGAATACAGCGACCGCCTCGCGGTTGTGGTTCTTTCTGGTTGCAAAGTGCTACGGTGGGCGGGGCCATAATAACCGCTTGAGCGCTTGGGCAGCGCTCGAGCATATGCACAATAAGCTTTTTAATACCACTAGTGGCTTGCCTTACAGATGCGACACCGCCCCCATCATCCTCAAATAAATCGTTTGAGCCGGCAAGCGCTATAACGGCGTCGGCCGGCGGAACTATGCGGTTGAAAACCTTTTGTGAAAAATGGGGCTTGAAAAAGGATATTGTACTCCAGCCGGGGTGACTTTCGCCGACAAATTCAATATGAGAATAGCGCGCCGCCAATTGCTGTAGCCAGCCTTCCGGCGCGTCGCTAAGTAATGAATCGCCTATCGCGTTAATCCGTATTGGCATTGTGTGGTAATCCTCTATTAAGAACCAGGCGGTGATGTATATATTTATTACTCCGAGCAGGGTTGCTGTTAATTGATACCGTGTGGCCCGACCTTTCTTGGGCCGGCGTAATCCCATTGGAACGAACACGCCGGATCAGGTTTTCTATGGTTGGCCCCTTAACACCAATTGTGCTCGGAGTAATAGTTTAACCGCCAACTACATGGTTGGCCGATAAGAAAATGCTTTTTGTCGCATGATTTTACGGCGAATTAAGTCTAAGCTACCGAGTGACCCAAATCGCACGTAACAACCCTTTCGTTTTGTATGAGCTTTAATATCATTTAATACATAATATAGGTAAATAGCGGCAAACTGTGGCAAAACGTTTAAGGGCCATAGAGACTATGCTTTAGGTGCTATCGATTAAAAGAGGAAAGTCATGCCGCGGAATCTTTCCGAGGGTCAAATATTCGCCATGAATTCCGTTTAGCGCATTCACGACGTTTTTTGTCTGGATTGACGGCTACCGGCTCTTCGACGGCATTCATGACATAGCGATCGGAATAAATGTTTGCATAGACCGCGGTGTGATTGTAGCCAAAGTTTTACCCCTTTAGCGGAAATCACGAAGTACTTCGGGCTACCCATGCAACCCCTCCGTTGAAAGTAAGTTACTCTACCAACTTACATCATGGACAGTCATATCCGTTTCCATACACATCAGGTATATTCAACAACGAAGCGTTTTCTTCGAGAAAGATCTGATTTCGCCCCTGTTTCATTTCGTTCCGTCCGGCATTCTCCCTGCTCTCCATTTACCCCAATCTCCTTATGAAGGCGCTTATACCGCCGGCCAGTTCCAATAGCTTATTGCAGTCGACAATGTCGATAGTGTCTTTAGGGGTATGAGTGATGTCTTGGGAGTCAATATGTTCAATGAACCACTTTGAAGAAACGGCGATAGCCGGCCTGCCGTATTGAACGAAAATGCTATGATCACCCTGAGGCCATTGAGGCCCTTCAATTATTCCAGGATAGTCACGCATTACTTCGATTACTTTTTGGTGTAAACCATCAGGTAGGTCGAAAAACGCAAAGGAAGACGGTCCTTCTTTATAGCCGGCCCCGTCGATATTGATGTTTAGAATGATATTTGAAAACGTATTCTGATTTGCCGCGATATAGTTCATCTGGCCCGGAACCGCGAAATAATCTTCGCCGTTGAATGCAACGATCTCTATTTCCTTTTTTCCGGAATAGTCTTTGAGTACCTGAGCCAACAGCAACAGTACTACTATACCCGTTGCATCGTCTATGGCTCCGGGCGAACCCTTTTTGGCATCGATATGAGCCGTAACTACGATTCTCTCCGCCCCGGCGACGCCGTTCTTACCAATAATGTTATAACCAGTGCCGAATACCCGCTCCGATTTGGATTCAAGAAAGACGGATTTGTTTACATTGTGCAGAAGCCGTCCGCCTTCTTCTTCCGTCATATAAACCGATGGAATATCGAAGTCGCCGTCTTCGATCAACGGAAACGGGTATACCCCTCCCGCAAGGGCCGCGTTCCTCGAGGTTGCACAAACAATCGCTTGCGGCTTTTTTTCTTCCAACAATCCGATTATTTTCCGGTGTTCTTCGGGATTGTAGAAAACAAAATTTTTGGGCATAAGCTGTTCCGCGGCAATTTCGCCGTGCAGGAACAAGATTTTCCCGGCGCATTCCATTTTTTCCAGCTCGGGGATACTTGTTGCGTCAACTAATTCGGCTTCTACCGTGCATCCCAGGGAATATGGGCTTACGAATACCTCAAACCTTTCTCCATTGGTCGAAAGTGTAGCTCCCCCATCGTTCCAATCCATAGCACTGAATTCAGCTATTTCGGTTCGCCATCCATACGAAATCAGCTCATCTAGAAAGAAACGAGTCGCCATTCGATTTCCCTCGCTTCCCACACACCTTTCTTCAATATCATCGCATAAGGCCTTCAGATATGCCTTACCTTTTGAAAGCAATTCCGGCGTATTGTCCATCATTCGGTTTCCCTACTTACCCTATCTCACAATGCCGCAACATAAGGCTTTGAAAAGTAAAAACGGCGTTGAGGTGAATGCGTCGGCGTCGCCGATGCTTATCTCGCGGATCCCGCAGTATACTATACGCCTTACGCTTTGTTGTGGGAACACTTTTTTCGGCGTGTGCCGCAAAACCTTTCTCTTAGCCGCGGTCCGGGTTCGCGCGGGGGCTTTACCTTTCAACTACGTTTCCCGACGCCTTCAGCGGGATTGCTTCACCCACAGCCTTGCCCCAGTTCGTTGCGTTACGCCGTCTCCGATCTCAAACAAAAAAATGCTGAGCGATCCGTGCATGGAACCGCACTTTTCACCCAGCATTTAAAAATTACCCGTCACACTCAATCAAAAGCATTGTCGGTCTTCCATACTTCCCAGACTTTCCCGACTAAATCCGGTCCCGGTTTCAGCGTCATTTTTCCGGGTCTCCACCCCGATGGCGTGGCTTCGGATCCCTTGCTGTTACGCACAAGTTGGAAAGCTTGTATTTGCCTGATCGTTTCACCGACATTCCGACCGACCGGCGGAGTCAGCACCTCATAGCCTTGTACTATTCCGTCCGGATCTATCAAAAACCTGCCGCGCGTTTCCACACCGGCGTCTTCATCGTAAATTCCATAAACCTCCCCAACCCTGCCGCCGGCATCAGAAAGCATAGGATAGGGAACACCGCCTTTGACCATCTTTGAAAGCTCGGTATCATTCCACATTTTATGTACGAACACACTGTCCACGCTCATCGATAGAACTTCAACACCAAGCTTTTGAAATTCAGGATACTTCTCTGCGACCGCAGAGATTTCAGTCGCTCAGACGAAGGTGAAGTCACCCGGATAGCAGCACAGAACAACCCACTTTCCAATATAGCTTGAGAGCTGAACACTGGTAAACTTTCCCTGATGATACGCCGGCGCAGTGAAGTCCGGAGCTTTTTTCCCAACCTTGATCATTTTTCTTTCCTCCTTCTGTTGCGTTTTCGTTTCAGGTTCATTTGCGTGAACCATTTCTCCGACTGGTCCGCCGGTTGGACGAGCACATCCAACTGGCCTTTCTTCGGCCATCAGCAATCTCCTTTCTTTGGGGAAGACATTGTCATTCTCATCGGAATAGTATCCTCATAATCGATGACGTCGATGTCAAACGGATTTATATGCAACGTTGGGGTTCATTTTCAATTTCTTTAATCCGGCTTTGTCGTATGCTCGTATTGCGCGCCGCACCAATTTGCCTTACAGGCTTCCTAAGGAGCGTTCCTGAATTTTTTGGGCGATCATGACGACATCAGTTGTAATGCTCCCGTTCGGTTCAAAATAAGGTAACCGCCACTGCTTAAGTATGTCAAAGTTTTGCTCTTTTAGCTCTACTTCAATCTTGCTCTCAAGATGGTAATAAATATAGACTTCGACGTCGGGATTAAATGACGGCGTTTCAAAGCCCTCATCATTCCCATGCATAAAACTGAGATAAAGGTATCCGCCGCATTTTAAATTGGCATAGGTATTTTTCAACAGCTCCTCGGTTTCATATTGATTTAGATACGGAACACCAAACCCAATAATTACTGCATTGAACGTATTTTCAGATTTATAATCAACAATATTGTTGCACAGGAACTCTCCTTGCGGAATCGCCCTCTTCGCTGTCTCGATCATTTTCTCCGATAAATCAATTCCTGTTATTTTCAACTGCTTTCTTTTCAATAAATTCAATGATATATTGGCGGGCCCGCATGCCAAGTCTAAAATACGATCATCGCGCTTTAGGTAATCGGCGAAAAAGTCGTACGTTTCTTGGTAATTGGCCAGTCTCGCAATAGTTTGTGTGTAACCGACCGCTGATAGGTTGTAAGCTTCGATTGTTTTTGCCAATTCTTCTCTCATAAGCATAAAAGAGAATACATTGCGCCGCGGCTTAAGCGCAAGGGGAAAGGGATTCTCGGCATGCCTTGAAACGTAGAGCCCGAATAGTAGGAAATTGCTTGGATCGCGGAATTATATTTTCAAGAAATTTAGTAACTACTCAGCTCCATTTCGCAGGGTATAATAGATCTTGACAAGGAACACTATATTTTTTCGGTGGCATTACGTAGATTCTTTGGGAACCTTTTCCGGGGCGTCCAAAGTGCCGCTACCAAAAGACATGTTTCTTGCGATGTGCCAAAGGGACCCTGAGACCGTCTACACCATGTTTTGTACGATGGAGGCGGCGATTTTTCGCCTTGAGCAGCGGGTCAAGGATTTGGAGGCCATTTTGCATAAGAACAGCCACAATAGTGGCAAGCCCCCTTCCTCCGACATAGGCCGCAATCCTAAGAGCCTTCAGAAGAAGTCTAAGAAGGCCGGTGGCGGTCTGCCGGGGCACCAAGGCCAAACCCTGAAGCGAGTTAACAATCCTGACCATACGATTACCCATCCGCTCGATGGCCTTTGTAGCTGTGGCCGTCTACTAAGCGAGGGCGCATTTCTGGACTATGAGAAGCGGCAGGTTAAAGATATTCCTGCTCAGCCTGCGGTAGAGACAACGGAGCATTGCGCCGAGAGAGACCTGCGAATGACAAAGGTCAAGCAGAAAATCTCTGGCTGTTTTCGCAGTTACGCAGGAGCGCAAGCATTCTGCCGTATCCGCGGCTACATATCGACGCTCAGGAAACATGACCTAAACACCTTCGAATATCTTACCAAATGCTTTCAGGCCGATGGTCATGAGATTCTCTTACCCAATCTATCCTGAGTAGTTACAGACATCTTACTATTTGGAGGTCCTGATTTATGTTCGTCAAATGCACCAATACACTTCGACTTGTTATGCTTTTTGCGAATTTATACCCCGTTACCGTCTTCGCTCAAACACAAGTCACCAATATTCAACATTTCGATTCACGCTGCGACTACCTCATTGTGGCCCCCGAGGATTTCCTCGATTGCGCCCTTCGCCTTGCGTATCACCGCAACGCTTTCGAAGGTGATGATGTTGCTTACGCGAAAGTAGTGACCATGGAGCTGATTGTGCGGGAGTTCGACCCCACCGGCATACATGGTCCCCGACAGGCACTTTGGGAGGCTCTTCATTTTGCCTGGCACCATTGGCAGGACAGTCTCACCTATGTGGTATTCCTTGGTGACGACAAACCGGATTGTTGTACGGCCGAAGGTACAGTTAGTAGCATTGGACGTGTACCAACATTTGCTGCTGCAAACATTTACGAACGCGTTAACGATAGCTTAGGTAATGCCCGGAAAGATACTCTCTACGAATTCTCCGATGCATGGTTTTTATCCATAGACGGCGACAGCGCTCGTCTCCCAAAGGGGCATAACCAGAAAAATTTGGCCGAGTTGGCCCTTGGAAGAATTCCCTGCGAAAACCTTGATCAGTGCAGTTCTTATGTAAATAAGGTCATATACTTTGATCTGCAAGCACCGGATGGTCCGTGGCGTAATCGGGTCCTTGCTTTCGCCGATGATTTCTACCAATCTATGCAGAGAGATCCCATTCTCCCTCCCCATTATAAAAATGCCGAAATAACTATCAAGGCAATGGGAGGCCGATGGACGACACGGGTGTATTCCGGTGAATTCAGCAAAGATGACGGCGGGTTTCACTCAAATGCTCGCGATGCTTTTTTTCGAGAAGCAAACAAGGGGAACCTATGGAACATCTATTTTGGGCATGGCCACAGCAATCTGCTTTCTGAAGAACATTTCGTTACGGGGGCTGATTGGCGTCGTTTCACAAACCATAGCACACCCGGCGTGTTTCTGAGCATGTGTTGTATGAACGGTGCATTCTATCGTGACTTCGACAGCGCCATGTGTAAGCAGTTTTTGTTTGCACCAAACGGCGGTGCAATTGTCTACATAGCCTCGGCTACTATTGCTTATGCCTATCCGAGCCAAAGGTTGGCCACGAGCATTTGCTCTTATCACGATCAAAACCCGGAATTGAGCATCGGCCGATTATTCTTGCATGTTGAAATGACCGATCCGCAACTTCGCTCCAACAACATGGGCTATTATCTCTTGGGTGACCCCGCCCTCCGCCCGGCAAGACGCCGAGTTGCGGCGCGTCTTGAAGCGGTGGGGGATGGAATGCGCTGCTCTTTCCCCGAACAACCCTACCATGGGGGAGCCTACCGGTATACGTGGTCGGTTCCCGATACCGTACATTTTCCCGAACCCGACAACGATCAATTCTATATTCGCGACTCAATAATCGCGGAACAAAAAGGCTCCTTCAGTAATGCGATAGATATCGCACCCTCGCCGCAACAACGCTCCCGCCTGATTGTTTACGCCTGGGGAGAGAGTTTCGAAGGGCGACTTGACACCGTACTCAACGCTTATTCGATAAACGCTAAGGACAACGGCGGAATAAAAGCCTTAGACGGCTGGGCGATCGCAGTCAAAGGAGGAACTATTACAATATCTTCACCCGGCCGCGGCGGCCAAGCAAAGCTTGCTCTGTTCGACATGCGTGGACGCATGATCCGCGAAAGGGCCGTCAATCTTACAAGCGGAAAATGCACCATTTTGATTCGAAACCTCGATGTAGCACCCGGCAGACTTATTGCCCGTCTCTCTTCGCCGTCGAAGGTACTTACTGAATCTTTACTATTTATAAGATAGAGTCATACTTGTCCAAAATAGGTTTTTGAAGGGGGCTCGGGCCGCCCCCTATATCCCAGCCTGGAGCCGAAGGCCATGGATGGCCGAAGGCGGCTGCCGTAAGGCAGAGGCGAAGCCCCTCGAGCAGGATGCGAGGGCCAACGTAACGCCGTTATAGCCCAGCCGCCCTTTTGTTCCCCCCATCCTTGGGGGGAGACAGCATTTTGCATAGTGAATACCTTATTTATATAGAATAGTCAATAAAGAAAACATTGTATTTTGATACTACATTCGATATGAAAACCAAGAACAAGCCAAGGATTCGAAACCGTAAACTCGGACGAGCGAACGTAGAAAAATAGGCTATTTGATTCACGAAAAGCGATTTTGGGATAAATATCATGTATTTTGGACAGCACTGATAGCCAATGGGAATTTCACATGGCAGTCCTGTTTTCAATGCTACTCAAAGGAAAAGAAATGAAGAAGATCTCATCGGTTTGCCTATTTGTTGGGATGATGCTTTTTCTTGGGGGATGCGGAGCGCTCGCCGGAACTATGTTCGGCATGGAAGACACCCCGGCATGTCGACAGATGGAGCGGGCTTGCCGCGAGGCCGGTAAGTACCGCAAGCAAACCCGGGAACTCGGCATGGAAAAAAATTCATACCGAAAAGAGATGCAACGCAATCTCGATGAGCAATGCGCCGAATGCCATAAGGCGTGCCATGAAAGTCAACCGGAAACGCGCCGCCCCTCGAATCATGCACGGCCTCGCTTTTAGCGCCCAAAATAAAGAATACCCGCACGTCCTGCAATTTTCATTCAGCGTCTCCGATTCCGGCGATCAAGAGAAGGCACCCTCCCAGTCGGGACTTTCGAGCCACTTTCAGAATGAACAGCTACTCAGGCCGGCCGGGACCAACTTGTCTGATTGGGCGCGCCTCCTCGCATACAAACCTTTTCGCTCGGCCTTCGCAGGGGTAGCTCATACTGAATGCGGCTCTAAGTGTCGTTGTTCTTCGCGGATAGTATCGAGTTCCCTTGCGCATGGCGTAATCCCATAGCAGGCATACTCAAGCCGCCCAAAAGGGAGAATGAGGCCATTCAACGGAATCAGTCTTCACATTGGCCTGATAAATAACTATATTGTCACTGTTTGGCGACCAAAGAGGAGCAGTACAATGGCACAAAGGCGAGAAGTTCTAACAGCGCTGGGACTCGGCGCCGTGGGCGCTCATCTCCACCCACAGGTCTTCAGTCTCTGCGGAGCTTTCCAAAAAAAAAACAAAACCCCGAAAAAACCGAATATAGTATTCATTTTGGCTGATGATCTTGGTTGGTCTGATTTGAGCTGCTATGGAGGCAGGTTCTATGAGACCCCGAATCTGGATGATTTTGCCCAAACCGGCGTCCGTTTTACCGACGCCTATGCTTCGTGTCCGGTTTGCTCTCCCACCCGGGCCTCAGTTATGACCGGAAAGTACCCCGCCAGATTTAATATTACCGATTGGATACCGGGCATGAAAGCAAAAAATAGAAAGCTTATCACGCCTCAAGACCTACAAGAACTGCCCCTCGATGAAGTTACGTTTGCCGAACGGCTAAAAGAGTCAGGCTACAAAACCTTTTTCGCCGGCAAATGGCACTTGGGCGGAGAAGGGTTCTATCCACAGGATCAAGGCTTCGATATCAACAAGGGCGGTTACCACAAAGGTGGGCCTCGTGGAGGATATTATTCACCATATAAAAATCCGGCTCTGGACGACGGCCCCGATGGGGAGTACCTCACCGATCGTCTGACGGACGAGTCCATAAAATTCATGGAAGCCAATAAGAACACCCCCTTCGTGCTCTGCCTATCGTTTTACACGGTACACACCCCTATTCAGGCTTGTAACCGGCATCATCTAAAGTTCCCCAAAAAAAAGGCCGAAAAAATGCACGGAGAGGACAAAAGTCCCTTCCGGCGGGAACGACGGGGCGTCACTAAGATGCGTCAAGATAACCCCAGCTACGCCTCGATGGTGCATGCCATGGATGAAAATATCGGGCGACTTCTTGCAAAACTCGAAAAATTGGGCCTTGACGACAACACGGCGGTTATTTTCACTTCCGATAACGGTAGCCTTTCTACAAGAGCGGCCACGAACGCTCCAACTTCGAATCTACCCTTACGTGCCGGCAAGGGTTGGTGTTACGAAGGCGGCATTCGCGTGCCGGCGATTATGCGCCTACCGGGTGTCACCAAGCCCAATTCAACATGTCGTGCCCCCATCACCAGCACCGATTTTTACCCAACGTTCCTTGACCTTGCCGGTCTCCCTCAAAATCCTAAACAGCACGCGGATGGCTTAAGCCTGATCCCGTTGTTTGACAAAAAGGTCAAAACACTCGCCAGGAACGCGATTTATTGGCATTATCCACACTATCATGGTTCCACATGGACCCCTGGCGCCGCCATTCGCTACGGCGACTGGAAACTCATCGAATTTTACGAAGAGGGTGAAGCAGAGCTTTACAATCTTGCAAGCGACATCGGAGAGAGCAAAGACCTCTCCGATGCATATCCC
>WJJU01000697.1 GCA_014729595.1 Chitinivibrionales bacterium | reverse complement strand
CTCACGTGATCTGCGGCTTAAAGCAAGAATGGACGAAAATTCCGGCGAAATCCGGTGGGGCGGAGATGAACCTGAAGTGATTGAACCGTCTCCGCGAGAAACGGATCGTTGAAAGCGTCTCTAAAATGACCAATACTCCCGATTCACCCGGTAATTCATTAGACCGAGAGAAAGCCGAGAAGGCGGTGCGAAGCTTGTGGATCGCCTTCAACAACGCGGGTCTTTACGGCGAAGCTCATCCATTGACCGACCGCTCGATCGGCGACCTCGATGAGGCGCTGCGCACGGCTTTTTCGGACACCCCGTCGCTGACGATGCATGTCGAGCAGGATTTCCTCGCCTGTGAGGAGTGGCGCGTCCAAAAACGCGCTTATGGACCACGGATGATGACTCGTTTCAAAGATGCCAAGATTCAATCACTGACTTTTTATCCCGAGATCGGTCGCGACGATCTTGCGCATATTCTCGCCGTGCTTAACGCGGGCGTGGAGTTTCCTACGGTCGATTCAATGGCGGCGGAACTCAACCGGCGGTCGGTCCGGGGCTATCGTTTCAATTACGTAACCTATCAGAAGGTTACGCTCGATGAAAGCATCGTGCACAAAAATTTGCATGCCTTCGTGGACCTGTTTAATAATTCCGACGGTGACCAGGCGGATGGGGCTCTTTCTCCGGAAACACCGCATTCTCCCCCCCACTTGCGTCAACAGGAGTCTCGCTCGACTCTGATGATGCATCTACGGGCGTTGCGTGAGAAAATCGGTCGCCGTTCGTTCGGGGCTATGCCCTCCACCGAGGAACTGGTCGAGACGTTGTCGTCGCTGCGCTCTAGCGTCATTCAGGAACTTCAAGTTCAGGCCGCTCAAGGCAAAATCGCCGATACAATGACCGATACGTTTACCGAGGTTGAGGCGCTGACTTTTGAGGTGATCCTGCGTATTGTACGGGAGGAATACCAAAAAGGAGAACTCGCGGCCGAACAATTAGCGATTCTTCTGCAACGACTGGTCCCCGACCGTCGAGACCTCAAACGCCTTCTTCCGCTACTTAAGAGAACACTTCTCGACGAAGGCATGCCGCTCGAGGAGTATTTGACGCTGGTGCGTGCACTCGGAAACGAGCTTCAGGGTGAAGGTGTTATGGAGGTTTTAGCCGAGGCGGGCCACGAGCTTGGCGTTACTCCCGATGAAGTGGTCGCCGAACTCAGGCGCGATCCCAAAACCGCGGTAAGCCTTATCTTATTGGCCGCCGAAATCAAGAGTGCCGGTTTTCGTGACGAAGAGGAGTTTGCTGATACAATTCAACAGTATATCGATACGGTGGTGTCCGCTTTAGGCGGCGATTCATTGTATGTGGGCCAAGATACCGGTACGCGCACGTCGGATCCGGCGCTGTCGGCTTTGGAAGCGGAACTTGCCGCGCGGATACAAAGCCAATCGATTCCGCATTCCGCACGCGACCGCGTAATGTCTTCATTGGCCCGAACCGAAACGTTTGCGCAACGATCCGTCGAAAAGGCCGACATAGATACCGACGAACCTGAGGCCGGCATCAAGATCGACGCGACGCGACCTTCCGAAACCGAAGATCTCTTAACGATAACCAAATCGATTGCCGTAACTCTCCGGGACCGAGGATATACCGACACGCAGTTGCTCCAATTTGCATCTCTTACCAAAGAACTTGGCGCCGCAATCGGTTCAGACTACGATAAGCTGCGGGAGTTCCTGCTGGATTTCCGCGATGTTCTTATGACTTGCCCTCCGCGGTATTCGATGGATAATGCGAATGCCGATCAGGTTCGAAGGACGCTGGTCTCTTTGGAGGGGCGACTGCGTGAACTACTAAGCAAGGATCATCTCGACGAAAAAAGAGCGGAGCCGTTGATCGCGGCATTCGGGGGACACTTGGCGGCTCTGGTCGAAAAGCCGCCGAAGGAATCGAACGACCAAGCGGCGGCTTCCCTCGCCGACAACCGTAGTGCGTCCCTCGATTCCGCACTGGCGGTAAAGGGTTATTCACTGAAAGACATTGCCCGTTTTAAGGGACTTGCCGAGGAGATGAAAGTGCTTGTTGGGCCGGGCATTGAAGATACCCGGGTCCTTTTGGCCGAATTTTTAGAGCAAACCCAGGGCCTTCCGGTGGTCGATACCGGTACCGAGGACGGCGCGGGGGGGGGCGGCGCGGTTGATGAATCGTTGGCGAGGCTTGAAGAGCAGTTCCTCTCGTATTTACATCATCATGGCCTCGAGGACAAAGCGATTGAGCTAATCGGTGAAAAGCTTTCGCACCGGCTGGCGGAACTGCTGGTGAAACCCGATGAGGCTCGGCGCAAGGAAGCGGGCGCCGAAAAGCGGTTGAAGCCAAGAACAGTCGGGGGTACCGGCAAAAGCAAGCTCCATGGTGCGGTGCTGCGTCCTAAAGATACCCGGATGCATATCGAGCGCGAAATTGCCCGATGTGTGCGGTATCGATGCACGTTTGCATGCGTTTCGATCACGGCTACCGCGCTTATTGTAGACGGTATGCGACGGCAGCCGGAAAAATGCGACATGGTTTTCATCACCAATGCGGTCTATGAACGATTGCAAAATATGCTTCGTACACCCGATCTGATCGGTACCGTCGGTTCGGTTTCCAAAAATCATCTTATAGTTTTACTTCCTATGACCGATAAACAGGGGGGCATGGCCGCGGAAGAACGCATTCGGAAAAACGTGGAGGGTATTACAATCGTTTCGGGCCAAATCACCGGCACGATCGAGGTGGCGACGAGTATTAGTTCGTTTGCGGGTGCCAAAGCGATTAAAACCGCCTCATTTTTGCGACGTGTCCGTGCCGACCATAAAACCATCCTTGACGGTGGTGAGTTCTGAGTTTGGAGTAACGATGCGCAGCAAGCCCGACAATAAGACGGCCGAGGCCGTCAGGCTTTCAATAAGCACCTACGGTGGGCGTGGAAAGTGGATAAACAACCTTTTAGCCGGCGCCGGTCTCAATGATTTTGTGACCGTTACCGAGGATGAACTCTGCGCCGCGGCCCATACGAGTGCGGATATCGTGCTCGCCGTGCTCGACAGCACGGATGATCCGCAACGGTTTGTCGCCGACGTTACGGCGATCAAAGCGAAACAATATTCACCATTTGTAATCGCGCTTATCGATGAGCAGGCTCGTCATTTGGCCTCGAATCGTCTTGATGAACTCCCCCTCGATGATGTAATATTTTTGCCGGTCGGCCCCGATCAACTGGGACGAATAGTGATGACTCACGTGGTATCGCTTAAGGTGCGCGACGTGCCGCCGGGCAATGGGGAGGGCGCTCAACGAATGCATCGGTCATTGGGTGAGATCCTCGTGTCGCATCGTATTATCACCCCACAGCAGCTCAGAAAGGCCTTGGCTTATCAGGCCGACACGGGCGATCGGCTTGGTGATGTGCTGGTTTCGCTGGGTTATATCAACGAAGAACAGAAGCTTCATTTCTTATCGGGCCAGCTTAACGTCGATATCGCCACACTCAAGCAGTATGCTTCGGCTGATCTTAACGTCGTGGCCCTTATCCCACAACAGGTGGCCGAGCAGATAAACTGTGTCGCCCTCGAAAAAAACGGCGACGTTTTGACCGTGGCAATGGAAGATGTTCTCAATCTGGAGCATCTCGACGCAATTCGTGACCTTACCGACATGACGATAAAAGCGGTATTGGGTACCAAAGAGGACATACGCACCACGAGGGACCGTTACTATCGCGACATTGCCTCGCAGCGCGACGCCAGCAGTTTGGTCGCCGACCTGAGTGAAGATCTGGAATACGTTCAGAGAGAATCCGAAGATATCAGTACGGAGGAGGCGGCGGCCGCCGGTGCGGAACGCGGCATCGTGAAAATTGTCAACATGCTCATTTCCAACGCCGTGCGCGAAGGCGCCAGCGATATTCACATCGAGCCCATGGAGCATGAGTTGATTGTCCGCAATCGGGTTGACGGAAGCCTCCGACGCGTGTTCTCGCCTCCGCGGGCGTCGCACCAGGCTATCGTCACGCGAATCAAAATTTTAGCGGATCTCGATATCGCCGAAAGACGTCTTCCGCAGGACGGGCGCATGGTGGTGCGAATGGGGCAACGGGAGATTGATATACGCGTCTCGATATTGCCTACCGTATTCGGCGAAAAAGTGGTGCTTCGTGTTCTCGATAAAGAGGTTTTCGAAAAGAGCGTGTCGGGCCTTGGTTTCACCTCGCGGGACCTTGCGGTTTTTCGACGCAACATATCAAAGCCCTATGGTATGATTGTCGTAACGGGGCCGACCGGAAGCGGAAAGTCGACCACGCTGTATTCGGCGATACAAAATGTCAAGAATGTCGCCAAAAATATCGTTACGGTCGAAGACCCGGTCGAATTCCACATGGACGGCGTCTTGCAGGTAAACGTCAATCGCAAAATAGGTTTGACATTTGCGAGTGCGCTTCGTTCGATCCTTCGCCAGGACCCCGATATCGTTCTGATCGGCGAAATACGCGACGGCGAGACGGCCGACATAGCGGTGAAAATGTCGATGACGGGGCATTTGGTGTTTTCGACGTTGCATACCAACGACGCCGCCGCCAGTATCGCGCGGCTTATCGACATTGGGGTCCCGCCGCTGTTATTGGCGTCGTCAATGAGCCTTATAGTCGCTCAGCGGCTTGTCAGAAAGGTGTGTCCCAAGTGCAAAGTCGAGTATTCGCCCCCCGCCGAACTTCGTGAGCAACTGCACCTCAAACATCATAAACCTAT
>WJJU01000696.1 GCA_014729595.1 Chitinivibrionales bacterium | reverse complement strand
GCGCCGGAGGTGTTCATGCCGGTCGTATTGTTAGTGGCCCCGGAAAACATCGCCGAATTTCGTGAACTGCTCGACGGAGAGATTGACGAACTGCTGCCGGAGCCGATTTCGCGTCCTGAATTACAGGTACGAATAAACGCAATGCTTCGAGCCCATGACCGTTCCTTGCAGGCGAAAAAACTCCATGAGGATGAAATACGTCTGCAAATGCAGGCAACGCGTCTCGACAATCTTTCGACCAATGTTCCGGGAATGATCTATCAGTTCGCGGCACTGCCCGACGGATCGACGCGGTATGAATATGCGAGTGACGGTTGTCGGGATATCTTTGAAGTGGAACCGGAGGAGGTTGTCGCCGATCCGATGATTATTCTCAAGACCGTGCATCCCGAAGAGCGTGAAGCGTTTGAGGACAACCTTGCCGCTTCCATAGCGGATAAGCGAAATTGGGTCTGGGAGGGACGGTACATAATTAACGGGAAGACCAAATGGATAAAGGGAGCCTCCACTCCACATGTTGCCACGTATGGCTTGATTTGGGACGGGGTCATGGTCGATGTGACCGACCGTAAGGAAGCGGAGGAGAAGCTCAAGAGGCTTTATGCCGACCTTCAGGATAAGCACGAAAAGCTGATAGCGCTGAACGCGGAGCTTGATCGCGCCAATGATCGGCTTAAAGGCCTGGATCATGCCAAATCTCGTTTCGTGTCGACGGCAACCCATGAGCTTCGTACCCCGTTGACCAAGATATTGAGTTTGACCCGGATTGTTCGTACCCCGGGCATTTCCTTACCGGAAGAACAAACAAACTCCTACCTGCAAATTATCGAAGACGAATCAAGGCGTCTCTCCGATTTGGTGGAAATCCTGCTGAGTATCTCTCGTCTTCAGGAAGGTCCAGACATGCTGCGTCGGACAGTCTTTCGCGTAGCCGAACTCGCCCGAACGGTCAAGGAATCCATTAAAATGCCGGAAGAAAAGCGGATGCGCATTTCGATTATCGAACGCAACGGCGGCGCGGCGTTTGCCGACGATCGGTTGATCGGACTGGTAATGCACAACATTCTCGATAATGCCATTCGCTATACGCCCGCCGGCGGAGTGATCGAAATCATAATTCATAGCGATCGCGGGAAAATTATAGTAGGTATCAAAGATCAAGGCCCCGGCGTTCCTCCCGATCAACAGGAGCTGATTTTCGAGAGCTTCTACCGCATTCGGGAAGATCGATCCGCCGGAGGTAAAGGGAGCGGCTTAGGGCTGTCGGTAGCCTCGGAAATAATCAAAGCCCACGATGAAAAGATTTGGGTGGAATCGACTCCGGGGGGGGGAAGCACGTTCTATTTCTCTTTGCCGCCAAGCACGAGCGAAAACCAATGAGGTCCGCGTAAACGAAGGCGAGGGCGGGCAATAGCTTCGGTCCGCTGCGCCGATACCGCTTAACCTCGTACGATCGAGTGATTCACGGCGGCTCGTGCGAAGTATCGAGTCTCTTACATCGGTACAATCATGCTCGGCCGTGCGGCAACTCTCGATTGAAATTATATTAATGTCAACTTGAGAGCGCCCCGGCCGTGAAAAGGGGAGGAGCCGATTGTCCGTCGATATCCGCCGGCTTTGGGTGTGAGAACCACGGTCAATCTCGAAGAAGCGCGTCGATCATGTGCCGATGTCTGGTGCTCGGACTTTTGCTCCTCGGGCCGACGGTTCCCAAATCAACTATCGAGGGAACGGACTGAATTTCGTGAATCCCAACTTCCTTCGGCAGCATACCCACGATTATGTGGAACGCTCGATAGCCAAGGTACTCGAAACCATGGTTGACCGTATTGAAACCGCTGAGTGGCGCGGAATTTTGGTGATCAAAGGTCAACAGAGAGATGTCGTCGGGTACCCGTAAACCGTAAAGTGACAACCAGCCGGAAATATATCTTTTTGTCAAAACATAATTTGGACCGATAATGGCGGTTAATCCGATTTCGCTAAAAAACAGTTCGTGTGTTTTGAAATACACCAAAAGCCGTTTAATTTGACTCAGGAGCGCCGCGAGCCGCGGCCGTTCATGTCTTTCGTAATCATGCTTTCCGTCAAGCAGAAGGCGAAACGTCAAGAGTACCGACGCGGATTTGGATCGATCCGGTAGGGGGATTCCTCGACGACGCAGGTAATCCCCGCATTGTTCGCTCACGTCTTCGAAAAACCCCTTGATCTTCGGGGGGGCTTGCTCCATACACATTGCGAGCGATTCCGTTACGCCGGCGTCGGGATCCCGTTGTAAATCGAAGTGGTCGATCGCAACGGTAAACAAGGAGGATTCTGGGATTTTGTCAAATGCACGCTTTAGATTCGCCGCTCGTAACTCCTGCCAGTCGGAACCGGGCTTATGAAGGTCCAACATAACGAAGCATACGCGTTTGTGCCCCACCGCGGCGAGGTATTCGGCGGCGTGGCTGGAGGATGCGGCATCGCTATAGAAACATCGATAGTAGTTGGGTTCGGGAAACGCGCGGTGCGCACCGGTGCCCATCCTATCGAACCAGACCACCGGCCGGCCGTATGATAGGCATGCTTTAATTACCGCCGGCAGCGAAATATGCCGAGTCATTTCGCCGAGAACGAGGAACCCCCGCACATTGTGAACCTCCTTTTCGATGTTCCGGAGCGTCTCGCGCCACTCTCCATTTTCGCTCATTTCTACTTTTTGGGGGTAAACGACATAGCGAAAGCGTACGAGATGACGGATGGCTTCGTCGGAGATTTTCTCGCAAAATTTCGTGGTGAAGCGGCTGTTGGACAGATACCGCCAGTATCCCATGTTGGGCGCACAAATTAGTATTGTGGCATATTCTTGTGTGTATCGCGCAATCTTGCAGAATTGCCGTCGCGGTCCGGCAAGATAGCGGTTACCCTTGCGATGGATCACTCCCTCCCGTTCCATGCTTTTAAGAACGCGTGAGACGGTGCGGTACGATACGTCGTATTCAGAAACAAACCAATTGATTTTGGGAAGCTCCGTCCCCACATGGTACTCTCCGGAGGCAATCTTGGCCTGGATGAACATCCGAAGAACCTCTTCAAACGGAGCGGCCGGCCCCGCTATATGCGGCGCCGCGCTTCTGACCCGCGCCCGCTTTCGAGGATAGACGTCGATAACCCCCTCTTCCGATAATTTGTTGAACACTTTGGTTAATGTTCGGGTCGAAATACCGAGATTTTTTGCCAATGTGCGACTCGGTGGAAGGATGCGCACATTATTACGGCTGATGTATTCCTTCACCTGCTCAGCCATCAATTCAACAAGACGGATTGTTTTCAGTTTCAACCCTTCCTATAATATTATGTCGGTACTTTAAAGACGGCGATAGTTAGAGTCTTGCACTCGGTGCACGTGCTTTCTTTCTCCCGTGCTTCAAATCTCGGCTTCGGTATCTTTGAGAGCCTCCGCGGCGGCGGAGGCTCTTTTACATGGGCCTCGCACTCTTCGACGGCGGAGGGTCTCGATGGCACCGAAGAACCGAAAAAAAGCGGTATTCTTTGCTTCTTCTTATTTCTACTTCGTTGCATTAGAAATCGTTTTTGTTGAAGGGGATTATATGGGGGCCTTCAGCCCTAAACCCCGACCTCTGTTGTCATTTCCGTTCCGCGGGGTAAGGTATTTCTGTCCCATTCAAGACATCGGGACTGTACTTTTTTATGCTTGCCAGGTCTTCCGCGGCGAAGAAAAGTAGGCGCCCTTAGGCCATGGATGGCCGAAGGGCATCCCGACAAAGTCGGGACCTGAAAGGTGCCGGGCCGGATGCCGGGCATGAACAGACGCCGCCCACGACTCCGCCTTATCGGTCCGCCTCCGGGCGGCTTGTAAAATCGAACCCGCGGGCCCGCGGCACAAGCCGCTTATCCTCCGGCGGACGGGGCTCCGCTGAAGGAAATGCGGAGAATTCACGCGAGAACAGGTCATTTGATTGAGTTTCATGGCATTTATTGGCAATACAGTGGTAATATAACGAAGTAGAACTATGGTTCTTCGGTTTATAGTGCCATAAGAAAAAAAGGCCGGTTCACTGTTTCCCATATTCAATAGTTGCTATTAATTCAT
>WJJU01000695.1 GCA_014729595.1 Chitinivibrionales bacterium | reverse complement strand
TCATCAATCTTCACCGAGATCACGGCCGCACCTTGAAGCGATGACAAGAGAGTGCGACGCAGAGAGTTGCCGATCGTATGTCCGAACCCACGCTCAAGCGGTTCCACAATGACTCGGCCGAAGTTCGGCAGATTGTCCGGATTCTCGATCTTGATACCCCTTGGCATCAGCAGGCTTTTCCACTTCATTGTGTACCCAATCTCCTTTTACTTGGAGTACAATTCGACCACAAGCTGTTCCTGAACATCCACAGGTATCTGAGCCCGCTCAGGCTTACTAACCACCGTCCCCGTCAGCTTTACTTTATCGATATCCAGCCATTCGGGGGCTTCCTTCAGAGTCTTTAGAGCCGTATGCACTATGTCTAAATTCTTGCTCTTATCCTTTACCTGAATCGTATCCCCTTCCTTGAGCTGATACGAAGGAATATTTACCTTCTTGCTATTCACCAGCATGTGGTTGTGCAAGACAAGCTGCCTTGCGGCGTCACGCGAGGGAGCAAAGCCCATACGATAGACTGTGTTGTCCAGCCGCATTTCGAGCATGCTTAGCAGATTTTCCCCCGTCACTCCTTCCGCATGCGCCGCGTCGGCGAAATAATTACGAAACTGCTTTTCAAGTACGCCGTAGATTCGACGAATTTTTTGCTTTTCGCGAAGCTGCAGGTTATACTCGGAATTCGAGCGACGACGACGGGTTGTACGCATGCCCGGCGGAAACGGTCTCCGCTCCATCGCGCATTTCTCCGATCGACACCGCTCCCCTTTCAACATCAGCTTTGTACCCTCGCGACGGCACAATCTGCAACTGGGGCCGCGATAAACTGCCATACGATAGATCCTTTCTTACACTCTTCTGCGTTTGGGCGGACGGCAACCATTATGAGGGATAGACGTAAAATCTTTAATCGCCGTGATGCGTATCCCCGCAGAGGCAATCGCACGGATTGCTCCTTCCCGACCGTTCCCTGCGCCGCGAATATGCACCTCTACCTTGCGCACCCCGGCATCATAGGCGATTTTCCCCGCGGCTTCAGCGGCAATCTGAGCGGCAAAAGGTGTGCTCTTGCGCGATCCCTTGAATCCCGCCTTCCCGGGCGACCCCCACGAAATGACGTTGCCTTCCGTATCGGAGATGTTGATCAGCGTGTTGTTGAAGGTCGCCCTGATATGGACCACGCCCATAGAGGGTGCTTTGCGCTTTGTACGCTTTGTGCTTGTACTTTTGTTCATTCAGTCCTCATCCCTTCTCTAATCCTCCGACCCATCTGTTACTTCGGCGCCTTCTTCTTGCCGGCGATCGTCTTACGAGGGCCTTTGCGTGTTCGGGCATTTGTCCGCGAGCGCTGTCCACGGGCCGGCAGACCCCTGCGATGCCGAAGGCCTCGATAGCACCCGATATCCATCAAGCGCTTGATATTCATCCGGGTCGTTGCACGAAGAGACCCTTCGATAGTATAATCCGCATCGATCTTCTTACGGATTTTATCCAAATCTTCTTCCGTAAGATCCTTGACCTTTGCATCCGTTGGAATTCCAACATCCGATAAAATTTGCCGAGCGGCGCTGCGCCCAATTCCGTGTATATAGGTCAGCGACACCTCGGCTATTTTTTGATTCGGAATGTCTACGCCGGCAACACGAGCCACATATACCTCCAATTCATTGTTTTACAGAGAAATTATCCCTGCCGCTGTTTGTGCTTAGGGTGTTTTGCACAAATTACGCGAACGACGCCCCGACGCTTAATCGTCTTGCAATCCTTACAGATTTTCTTCACCGATGCACGTACTTTCACAATAGCCTCTACTCTACTTATATCGATAGGTTATTCTTGCACGGCTAAGATCATAAGGGGACAACTCAAGAAGTACCTTGTCCCCCGGAAGTATACGGATATAATTCATACGCATCTTTCCGGATATATGTGCCAGCACCTCATGACCATTCTCAAGCTTCACTCGAAAACTGGCGTTGGGCAGCGTCTCCAGAACCGTCCCCTCAACCTGTATCGATTCCTGTTTCGCCAAACTTTACCCCTGTAACCGGTAAGACCGGCAATGTTAAAACAAAATTCCAAGATGTTGAGCGGCTACTCCCGTTTAGTCGCTCAGCTTCAACATATCCGTCCTTCTCTTACAGCGAATGTTTCCCGGAACACCCCAACTGCGCTTCGCATCGATCGCCCACTGCGAGGTGATCCCGATCCCATGTCTATGAGCGACGACCCCGCAACCGGCCCTTTTTCATAAAGCCATCATAATTGCGCATCTGGAGATGCGACTCAAGCTGCTGCAGTGTATCGAGCGCCACACCCACGACGATAAGAACGCTGGTTCCACCAAAGAAAAATGATATGTTGAGCGCGCCAACCAACAAAAATGGAACGACCGCAATGAATGCCAGAAAAATCGATCCCGGCAGTGTAATGCGGGTCAATACATTATCGAGAAATTCAGCGGTCCTCTTGCCCGGCCTAATACCCGGGATAAAGCCGCCTGAGCGCTTCAAATTCTCGGCTATATCCATCGGGTTGAAGATAATAGCCGTGTAAAAATAAGTAAAGAACACAATAAGTATGGCATAAAGAATCGAATGCACCGGTCTACCGGGCTGGAACATCCGACCGAACTCTTCCATTATCGCCGACTGCGGAAAAAAATTCGCAATCATTCCCGGTGCCGTCATCAAGGATGAGGCAAAGATGATGGGAATAACTCCCGCCATGCTGAGCCGTAACGGTAATACCGTATTTTGCCCCGCATACATCTTGTTTCCGACAACTTTCTTAGGCGTCTGTATCGGTATCCGCCTTGTTGCCTGCGTCATCATCACGATAAAAGCAGTCATCCCCAAAATGATCGCCAATACCAAGACTTCCACAAAAGGATGACGCGTGCCGGCCTGAAGTTGCTGGATCTCGCCAACAATGGCATCCGGCAACTGCGCAACGATACCGATGAATATGATAAGCGATATTCCGTTGCCGATTCCACGATTCGTAATCTGCTCACCCAACCACATGATGAATATTGTACCGGTGGTAAGACTTATCGCGGTAAGCACACTAAATTTCCATCCGAGCAATGAAGGCATAACAACATGAAAGCCTTCCGACGTGGTTATGCTCTGAAGAAAAACGCTAACACCGATCGACTGAACAAACGCAAGAACAATAGTTCCATAGCGGGTGAATTGCGTTATTTTTTTTCGCCCTTCGGCACCCTCACGCTGCAGCTTATGGAAATATGGAAACACCGTTCCCAATAGCTGTATTATGATCGAAGCGCTAATGTAGGGCATAATTCCCAACGCGAAAATCGTCGCCTTCTTAAAGGCACCCCCTACGAACATATCGAAAAGCCCGAACAGCGTGTTCTGGGACTGATTAAAAAACTCCGCAAGCAGGTCCGGCTGTATACCAGGCGTAGGGATATGCCCACCGATACGGTAGATAAAAATTATTCCCAGCGTGAAGAGTATTCTCTTCCGTAACTCCGGAACCCGGAACATATTCTTAAATGTCTCAAGCACGACCAATTACCTCGACTTTGCCTTTAGCGTTCTCAATTTTCTCTCGTGCCGATTTAGAGAAAGCATTGGCCTTGATTGTCAACCCTTTGGTGAGTTCCCCGTTTCCGAGAATTTTCACCGGCTTCGTCTTGCTTCGCAGAAGCCCTCTTTCGTGCAACCAAGCCGGATCTATCTCCGTCTCGGCAATATCCAATTTTTCCAGGAAACCGACATTGATCGTCTGGAATTCAACGCGGTTTATATTCTTGAACCCTTTTTTGGGGATTCGCCGTGAGAGCGGCGTCTGACCGCCCTCAAAATATGCCTTGTTTCTTGCTCCCGCACGAGCTTTTGCTCCATTGCTCCCCCGTGCCGCCGTTTTTCCCCAGCCGGAACCCCGACCGCGTCCAACCCTTCGCTCATTCTTCGTTGCTCCCCGTGCGGGGCGCAAGTCATTCAGCTTGATCATCCTATTCTCCATCCACCTTCTCGACGGTGACCAAATGCCTGACCGTGTTGACCATACCCCGAATCGAAGCCGTTTCTTCGTGCACCACGCTCCGACCTCTCTTACGAATGCCTAAAGCCCGTATGGTGTCCTTCTGATTTTTTAAACGGCCGATTGTGCTGCGCACCTGCGTTATCTTGATTTTATTCGCCATTTCCTTACCCTCTTAGGCTTCCGTCGCCCCCGATGTCCCCTCTTCGCCGGCACTGACAGGCTCATTTGCCTGCGAAGCTTGCTCCGCTTCGCTTACTTGCGGTGCGGTATCCGGTTTCTTGCTTTCCAGTACGATTTGGCGCAATGCGGCTATGTCCTCGCGTGACTTAACTTGCCTGAGCCCCTCCAATGTTGCTTTCGCGACGTTATGAGAATTGGTCGACCCCAAGCACTTAGTCAAAATATTCCGCACACCGGCCAGTTCAAGCACCGCACGAGCCGGACCTCCCGCAATAACGCCGGTACCGGGTGAAGCAGGCTTAAGCAACACGCGACCGGCCCCAAAGCGACCGATAATCTCGTGCGGAATAGTGTCTCCACGAAGACTTATTCTAACAACATCCTTTTTCGCCTTCTCGACGGCTTTGCGGATTGATTCGGTTACGTCATTAGCTTTACCCATACCCAGACCAACCCGTCCATGTCCATCACCAACCGCTACCAAAGCATTAAATCCAAATCTACGGCCACCTTTGACAACTTTGGCCACGCGGTTTACAGAAATCAAGCGATCAGTCAGTTGCGCTTCTTCGGTAACTGTGATATCCTGGTTATTCAAATTCGTAATCCCCTTTCCGGCTTCGGCTCTGCTAGAATTTCAGGCCTTTTCCGCGAGCGGCATCGGCCAGAGCCTTCACCCGGCCATGATATACATATCCCTTCCGATCGAAAATTACGCTTTCAACGCCCTTTTGAAGGCCGAGTTCAGCTATAATTTCTCCGACAACCTTCGCAACCGTGCTCTTGTTTTGCGCCGACTCTTGGCCTACTCGCTCAGCAACTCCTTTGCTGGTGCTCGATACTTGCGCCAGCACCTTCCCATTTACGTCGTCACTGATCTGAGCATACATGTGCTTAAGGCTTCTGCGGACGCTGAGCCGCGGGCGTTCGGGTGTTCCACTCACCTTTTTCCGGATTCTCCCCGCCCTCTTTTTCCTATCGGCTACACGTTGTTTGGCTTTGTTCATAAGTGCACACCGCTCCCTCTAACAGCTTAATTACTTGGCACCGGCCTTACCGGCCTTGCGTATGATCGTTTCGCCCTCATATCGTATACCCTTACCCTTGTATGGCTCAGGGGGGCGAATAGCACGGATATTAGCGGCAACTTGGCCTACACGCTGCTTGTCTATTCCGCTGACAACGATCTTGTTATTACCTTCGGTCTTAAATGTAATTCCCTGCTCCGGCTTCACCAAAACAGGATGCGAATAACCGACGTTAATATTTAAATCGCTCCCTTTCATTTCCGCGCGATAGCCGAC
>WJJU01000694.1 GCA_014729595.1 Chitinivibrionales bacterium | reverse complement strand
GTGGTGCAGCAGTCGAAAATTCGTTTCTTGTCGCGCCTTGCTTCACGTAAGTCCGTCTATATCGCTCGCGACCGTGCCGACACGTTTCCACTTCCCACCGACACCCCCCTCCTGGTTGTCGAGCAAACTACCGGAAGGGATTTTCTGGAGTGGCACGCCGGCATGCTTTACGAATACTGCCTTCAGCATAACCCCCGAACGGCGTACCTCGAGATAGGATTTTCGGCCGACGAAGAAGATGTCGAGCGAATCCGTCAAACGATCGCCCGGTTCGATACGGTTGTGGTCACCAACTTCTTTTCGCGCGGGAAAAAAGCAAATACCCCGATCGTGCGCGACGAAATACTTCCCAAAATCGACAAGACCATCATCGTTACCAACACCCCATACCGTTTGGGGATTCCCGATGAAGCGGATTCGGTGATCGTGACTTTGGGGATTATCCCCGCGCAACTCGAAACGGTTGCGGGAACCATCTTTGGGACGATTGTTCCGGAGGGGCGCCCGCCGGTGAGCAATCACGCCGAAGCATAAATACGAAAGGTACACGTGGCGCACTGCATTATTCCCGACGCCGAACGCATATTGGACAAAGAGCAACCTGTTCACGACAAGGGGTTCATTCGCCTTATCGACTACCTTGGTGGAGACCGGCGGATCGCCGATGCGGCGCGGCTTTACCAAAGCGGTCATAGCGGCCCGGAAACGGATGAGCGGGCACTGATTCATACCGCCCTGCGTAACGGGAATGAGGCACCTCTGTTGCAAGTGGCGTTCTCTTTCGAGATAAAGCTGCCGCTTTTCTTGATCCCTATTTGGATAGAATGCTGCGAGAGTCGTACTTGCGGTATCGATGGTAACCACCCGGAGCTTCCCGCGGATTTCTACCGCCCGTCCCTAGCGCCGCCCGACTCAACAAATGAAAATCAACCGCCTTCCAAGGTGATCTGGAACAAGGCGATGAGTATGATGACCGACGATCGCAAACGCGCCGTCGGGCATTGCGAAAAAATGCTCAAGGATGGAATACCCGAAACGGTTGTCCAACTGAACCTTCCCCGGACCACCTACACCCGGTGGTATTGGCACGTGGGCCTTCGCGACCTCTTGCGCTTTACCCACCACGGTTTCACCGCCGTAAACCGTCGCGAAATCGGCGACTATGCCCGGGCCGTCAAAGAAACGGCACGTCGCGTATGCCCGATCGCAGTGGAAGCGTTCGAAGAAGTAATTCTCAATGCACGCCACTTCACCCAACGCGAAATCGCATCGATCGGCGCACTCGCAAGGGGCAGACCATTGGCGTTGTCGGGTGAAGAGCGTGAGCGGTTCGTTAAAAAGCTGGGGTTTGACCCGGAACAAAAAAGCGACGCGTCAACGCCCCAACCCTCAACAAAAAAGACCACACCTAAAAAGAGCGCTTCCACCAAGAGACGTCGAAGACGCGGAGGGAGGCCTAAGAAAGCGGAAGAAAAACCGACTGATTAGGGTACATCCTACGCCTTCCGAGGCTCGCCAAGCGCCCGACGCAAGCCGATGTCCCATTCCTTCGCCCGTAACGCCGGAATTACAAATAACCGAGGGTGCGCACCGTCGGTATACAGCGCCAGCACGCGTGCCTGAAGGTACTTGCGGGCTTGGACATGGCGGGTTCGGGCGCTGTCCTCGAAATCATACTCTTTTACGGAAGAAAAGTCGATCTCGCCTCTTCCTTTAGCAAGGACGCACTCGTAAGCCAAGAGATTGTCGGCGAGAACCAGCACTCCCGGAACCCGACCGGTCTCGTTCACAACTCCACATCCGGCCATCAAACGAATGCCGGACCCATAGCGCTGTTCCATCCTCTTCCGAATACATCGCGCTTTTTTAGCGACTATATTCCTTGCGGCCGTCAACACAAATAATACCGCCGCAACCGGAAACGTCATACCAACAATCCATTGCATTGTACCTACTCCCTTTTTCCGCCCGCGGGCGAAAGAATAAGTAACAAAAATCATGATGCTCGGGCGCCGCGGCCGACGGATCGCGCGACCGAAGGACAATTCTCAGCCAAAGGCATAGTTCCCCGGCAAAGTGCGCGTTGGCTTTGACCGATTATAAAAGTTCGAATTACGAACTCGGGAATCAAGCATCTCGTAACGGAATAGCCGTCCGCATAGTGCCGAAACTAAAAAGATGTGCTTTGTGCGCTTTCTGCCATTTACAACTTATATATGACACTGCATCATGGTAGTGCAAACAACAGACCAAGCGGGCTTCCATGATCGCAGGCACTGATCCCGCTGTGTGTGCACGAAATATTCGTCGCTGCAGAAATCGGTTTCGTTCCAAACCGGTTTCATTTCGCCCGCTTTTTATGATTTTTCACCCAAAAACAACACATTCAAAAGACCGGGCCGGAAAATTCTTGAATGAGACGTGCGCAAGAGCTATACTAATTCACGTATGCCGTTGCCTAAAGATAGTTCCAACAGCCCCGAAAAGGGGTTGCATCATCGAATAGAGTTTTACCGTGATGTGTTTGTGCTGACGCCCGACGTCGACGGTCACGTGCCAATCATGATTGGGCCTTCCATCGCCGAAGATAAACCGCGGATTTTTTGTTCCTGTTGCCGTGGGAACTATGCCTCTTGCGCCCACGCCGCCGCACTGAGGAATTCGTACGAGGACCTAACGGCGCGAACCGGGTCGAAAAGCCCCTGGGCGCAGCTTCGCGGCGGCCGATTCCAAACCGCGCTCAAGCCACTCATAACCCGAGATACTCGCCAAGCGACCGCCGTGGAAGCCGGTGTGGAACGTAGCGGGCGGGGGGGCACGACGGTAACCGTTCGGGACCGCGGCGGCGTTCTGTTGGCATTGTATGAGTCAGGGGAGCATGATGGGTATCGTTTAGCGGAGAGAATGGGGGCGTCCCAAGGGCATGCGGGAATCACGCGCGCCGCGCTCATAGGCAAATGCTCCGCTTTCGTCCTCACCGACCAGGAACGCCTGTTGCGCGAAAAAGGACACCGCACCAAGCGTCAAGCGGAAGAAGAGAGTCTCTGGTTCCGCTTGGCCTATCATTGCTTTCGCGAGCTAAAACCGAACGCCTCGATCGAGGTCATGATCGATGAATCTACCGGCGCTTGCAGGCTTGTTTTCCACGACGATACGCGGCGGCTCACCACCTTTGTTCCCAACGCCGTCGTCCCGGCCGTTTTATCATCGGTCAAAAAGGCCGGCGGTGCCGCCCCCCCCATCGATGCAACCGTCGAGCGTGAAATCTTTTTTATGGTCGAAGCCGACGCGGAGCGCGAATCGTTAGAGGTTAATCCGGTTATCGACGCCTCACAATCGGGTGACATGAATAAACCGACATCGATTGAAACACGGTATGTATACGGCGACCTCATGTACATCCCCTCCGACAACGGCTTTGTGCGCCTAAGCCGTGCAAGTATGGCGATACTTTCACGCGGGGGGCATGAGCGGCGGCACTTTTCGACGTTGCAATTCGCGGAATCACTCGAAGCCGACACGGACATGTATTCGCTGGGGAAATTGGAGAGCGACAGCGGAGATGCCCAAGCTTTGGATCTATTCGCTCAAGAGGGACATGACGACTTGGCGCGCCTGAGGGGGATTGCCGTGGTACGGCGTTTTGAGCGGCTTGAATTAGAACCCGAAAGCATTGAGGGGAACGACTGCATGCTGCGTATTGCCTACGGCGCCGGTCCGGTTTCCGCGCCGCTTTCGGCGATTCTCGCCGCGCGCGAGCAAAAAAAACGATATGCGGTCACTCCCGCATGTATCATCGATTGCGCATCCGAAAGTCTTTCGCTCCTACCGTTGGCTGGGATCGAAAACGGTACGAGGGGGAAAATTAGTTTGCCGAGAGCCGCCTTACTGCAATTTCGACAAAACGACCTGCGTATCGAAATAAACGGTAACACCAAATTCTCGCAAACGCTGACCGCGCTCATGAACGTAGTTCCCTTAAAGCCGCTAAGAGCCATAAAGACTCTTCACACAAAACTTAGGACCTACCAAAGAGCGGGAGTGAACTGGCTCCTCTTTCTGTATGAAAATCGGTTCGGCGGCTTACTCTGCGACGACATGGGGTTGGGAAAGACACATCAGGCAATGGCGCTTATGTGTGTCGCGCGTGCGCAGCGCAGTGCAAAAGAACCGTTTCTGGTTGTGTGTCCTACCACCGTTATCAGCCACTGGCAGGCGCTGCTCGAGCGATTCGCGCCAAAACTCTCGGTCAAAGTATATCACGGTGCCGAACGCAGGCTGGATATGAGGGAAGAATCGGCCGATGTTATCGTTACTTCGTATGGAATCTTGCGCAATGATATCGATACGCTGTCTGATCACGCCTTCGCGATTGTGTTTTTCGATGAAGCGCAGAGTCTCAAAAACCGGTCGACCGCGGGGTGGGAAGCGGCACGGCGGCTTGTTTCGGATGTAAAGATAGCCGTCACCGGAACGCCGGTGGAAAATTCAATCACCGACCTCAAAGCGCTTTTCGACCTCGTTCTCCCCGGCTATCTTGGTACCGACACGCACTTTATCGACCGATACCTATCTCCGATCGAGTCGACCGGCGACACGCTCGCCCGCGACCGCCTTCACCGCCTCGTCGGCCCGTTCATTCTTCGCCGAACAAAACGGAATGTCCTCAAGGAGCTTCCCGAAAAAATCGAAGAACACCGTCTCTGTTCACCGGCGACGGGGCAGCGGAAGCTCTACGAAGAAACCCTTGGCGTCGAGGCATCACCGCTTGTCGATCGTTTGCGCGACAAAAAAGCGAAGATCCCCTATATGCACGTCTTCGCGGTTCTCAACCGCCTCAAACGGATTTGTGATCACCCCGCCATCGTTGTCGACTCGCCGGAATCTTTCGACAAATACGAATCCGGAAAATTCGAGCTGTTCAAAGAGATACTGGATGAATGCATTGGTTCACAACAAAAAGCGGTCGTCTATTCTCAATATCTGGATATGATCGACATTATCGAGCGCTACGCGGTTTCGTGCGGCATCGAAGCGGTATCGCTGACCGGCGCCACGCGCAATCGCGGCGCTCTTATCAAACGATTCAACACCGACCCTTCCTGCCGCCTGTTCATCGGATCGCTCAAAGCGGGTGGACGAGGGATCGACCTCACCGCGGCTTCGGTGGTGATTCACTACGATCGCTGGTGGAATGCCGCCGCCGAAGACCAGGCCACCGACCGTGTTCACCGTTTCGGACAACAGCGCGGCGTACAGGTATTCAAACTTATAACCAGTGGGACCTTGGAAGAGCGTATCGACCGCATAGTAGCCGGCAAGCGCGTCTTAGCCGAAGCAACCATCAAGGAAGACTCCCCCGATGCGGTGAAAAGCTTTTCGCGCGAGGAGCTTTTGGAGTTGCTGCTGGAACGGTAGTAATAAAATCCCTTCGCGGCATCTTTTTTTCGTTCCGGCCAATCGGTTCATCCC
>WJJU01000693.1 GCA_014729595.1 Chitinivibrionales bacterium | reverse complement strand
TTGAATGGCGCCATTTTTTCCGGTTTGGTTTTTGGTTTTGAAAATTCTATCGACCAGACAACTGAAAGTGAATTCAGAGCTATCCTCGAAATTAAAACTCTCGCGAGTTGGAATTTTTATTCCGTTCTGAAAAACGAGACGCTTGATTTCATCTGCTATTTTTCATCCGGACAGGCATATTCTTTTTCCGGAGCCGCAAAGCTATCCGCCTATGCGGCAGGCATTACGTTTGCAGACAGCCTTGTTGAATCATTGCAGGAAAATGAATCTATACCGATTGGCATAATAAATTGGGGATTTTGGAGCGCATCAGTAAATATGATACGAGAAAAAAATATAGACGTGTCCATTGAAAATCTTTATGCTCTTGATGATGAAAAAGGATTTGATTGCTTTGAACAATTTGTTAATGCGCTAGAGAAGGGCCGGTTGCGGCATGTGCTGTGTATGAACATATCACCGCAAATGGAATCTTTAGTACGGCAGAGTCGGAACGAGATTTTTATAATGACTGAGAAGCAAGGATTTGAACTAAAAAAATCAAAAGGAGAATCGATAGAAATACCACATGAGGTCATCCGAGATATACGTACAACCGATGTTCGAAACAAATTGGATGCTGATCTTGCTGAGGCATTGTATGGCGTTATTTATGCAATGGTTGCATCATCGCGATTGTCTAATCCAACTATCGAAAACCTGCGTGGATTTTGCGAGATAATTGACAAATATTCGGCATGGTGGCGGGAATGTTTTCATTTCCTAAAAGATTACGGTTTCATAAAATTAGATAGTAGTGAGGTCACCTCTTGGACATCCGTTGATACCAAAGAATCATGGAAAAAATGGCAAGCCCAAAAAGAACAGTACCTTAAAAGGAAGGAATACTCCGCAGTAGCTAAGCTGGTCAATGATTGTCTCTATAGACTACCGGATATTTTGAAAGGACATGTTCTTGCTACCGATGTCATTTTCCCGAATTCTTCGATGGAAAAAGTCGAAAAAATCTACAAGAACAACACACGTGGAGACATGTATAATGAAATTGTAGCTAATGCCGTAGTCGCCTATGTAAAAGAAAACGTGTCATGCGGATTGAAAGAGGGAATCCGAATACTGGAGATTGGTGCTGGAACCGGAGGGACGTCGGAAATTGTTTTCGAGAAACTGCGCCCATATAGCTCCTACATTGATGAATATCTCTACACTGATCTTTCTCAAGCATTCTTTTTTCACGCTGAAAACAAATTCGTGCGGAAATACTCGTACATACGCTGCAAACGTTTGGATATAGAAAACCACCCAGCGTCGCAGGGAATTGATATAGCCGCTTATGATATTGTGCTTGCCACTAATGTGCTGCACGCCACAAAGGATATCCGAAAAACCATAAGAAATGCCCATGCGGCACTAAAGCATAATGGATATCTCATTCTTAATGAAATGAGTGATAAATCGCCGACTACACATCTAACTTTTGGATTGCTTGATGGATGGTGGTTATTTACCGATCCGGAGAATCGCATTCCAAATTGTCCGGGACTATATCCGCCATCTTGGGAAGCGTTACTAAAGGAAGAAGGGTTCCCGCATACATATACCCCGGTCAAGAATATTGAGGATCTCGGACAACAGATAATTATTGGACAAAGTGATGGTATTATTCGACTGCCGTTGATTACTGCGGAAGAAATTAATAGAGTAAAAAACGAAGCGGAACCAAAAAAGATTACGATAAAGGAAAGAAAAAATATCAAACCGACAGCTAAACAGCCGCGCGAAATAAATGAGTATGTGAAAGAAACGTTATGCGAAAGCTTGTGTGACACATTAAAGATACATCGCAATACCATAGATATGGAAACTGCATTCGCTGATTACGGTATTGATTCAATCTTAGGCGCAGGCTTCATCGATCAAATAAATGCAGCGCTTTGCATCGATTTGAATACGGCGGTACTTTTTGAACATGCATCCATAATAAAACTGCGCGACCATATAACAAATACATATAGTGAAAGGATCAATGAATCCGTCATCAATCATCATCTATCCAAGAAATACGCGAAGGAAGAGATTACTAAAGCAGATAACGCACTTGGTAAACATTCTACCGCCATTTCTCCCTCCTCGAGGAGAATATTTTCTCGTTCTAAAACAACTCAGGTTATGAAAAATGGACAATGTTGGAAAGGCGACGATGATATCGCTGTTGTTGGCATGTCCGGTATGTTTCCTAAAGCCGACAATGTCCGGCGGTTCTGGAGAAATCTAGTTCAAGGAGTAGATGGGATTCAAGAATTACCAGCGAACTATTTAAACCGGGAAAAATACTTTGCAACTGAGAAGACTCCCGGTAAAACAAGATGCAAATGGGGGGGGATCCTATCCGAACGCGATTGCTTCGATCCTCTTTTCTTCAATATTTCTCCACGAGATGCCGAATCAATGAATCCTCATCAGCGCTTGGTTTTGCAAGAAAGTTGGAAGGCGATTGAGGATGCCGGATATAATCCTCGGGCCCTCTCTGATACACATACGGGTATTTTCATTGGTGCTGAGCCGACGGGCTATAGAGGGAAAACATTTACGGGCTACTCAGAAGCAATAGTAGCATCTAGGTTATCGTATGCATTAGATCTTAGGGGACCAGCCTTCGTTGTAAATACAGGATGCTCATCATCCGGTGTCGCTATTCATCTCGCATGTGAAAGCTTACGGAAAAAAGAAACAGACATGTCCTTGGCCGGGGGTATAAATGCATGTATGGATCATAATGTGCAAATACGTCTGGATGAAATTGAAATGATTTCTCCAAGCGGCCGATGTTTTACCTTTGATGAGGCCGGCGATGGTACCATAATTTCCGAAGGTGTTGGAATAATCGTACTAAAGCGACTTGATGACGCAATTGCGGCGGGTGATACAATTTATGGGATTATCTGTGGATCCGGTACAAATCAAGATGGTGCAAGTAACGGCATAACGGCACCGAATGGTGCGGCACAGGAAGAATTAATAAAAAAAGTATACAAAACCTATAATATCAACCCTGAAAACATAAGCTATGTTGAAGCGCATGGAACGGGAACAAAGCTGGGAGATCCGGTCGAGGTCAATGCGCTTATTAG
>WJJU01000692.1 GCA_014729595.1 Chitinivibrionales bacterium | reverse complement strand
CTTTTACACCACCAATTTCGGATACGTCCCCGCCGAACAGCGATTTTACCTGCCCCACGAGCACTTCTTCCACTTGATCCAAGGTTTCCGGTGAGATACTCTCCATCGTTGCAATCCGTGTAGCCACGTCAACCTGGAGTTCCTGCGGAAGCGACGAAATAATCGGCGCGGCGTTCTGCGGTTCCATGTGCGCAAGAAGCAGCGCAATTGTCTGAGGATGCTCTTTTTGGATGAAATTGACCAGTTGCTTGGGATCGACATTCTCGAGGAGATTGAAGCCGGTGGTGCGAATACTCTGCTGTACTTTTTCTAGAATTTCTTTGGCTTTCCGCGGTCCCAGCGCCGATTCCAGGATCTCTTTGGCATACTCCAGTCCGCCTTGCGAGACGAACTGATGCGCCATGGCGAGATTATGAAACTCCTCGAGCACCGCCTCGCGCAATTCGGGCGTAATATTATCGAGCCGGGCGATTTCGGTGGTAAGTACCTCAACCTCGTGCTCATCGAGATTCTTGAATATCTCGGTGGAAGCGGCGGTACCCAGAGCGACCATTACAATTGCCGCTTTGCGCGGCCCCGGTATCGACTCCGTCGACGGCTTGGGCTTCGGCATGCCGCCTTTTTGGTATGATTCTTTATAAAAGCCCTTCCCCGGAGCTTCTTTCTCCTGCTTTGTAGGCATATTCCCACTCTTCGTCAATCCGATTCAATGACGTCGATCACTTCCCTATTCAATTATTCCATTATACAATACATCCTATGCAAGCGCAATAGCAAAGCGGTTGAATCCGTTGCGTCGCACCTCTCTCGCACCTCATCTCCAGGCCCTCTCGCTCGACCTTCCGCGAAGCAGCTCATTTAAACACGGCTCCAATTTCTGCTTCGTTATATTAGCACTGTATTGCCGGTAAGTGCCATGAAATACAATCAAGTGACCTGTTCTCGTGTGAATTCTCCGCATTCCCTTCAGTGGAACCCGATCCGCCGAAGGATAAGCGGCTTGTGCCGCGGGTCCGCGGGTTCGGTTTTACAAGCCGCCCGGAGGCGGACCGGTAAGGCGGAGCCGTAGGCGGCGTCTGTTCATGCCCGGCATCCGGCCCGGCACCTTTCAAGTCCCGACTTTGTCGGGATGCCCTTCGGCCATCCATGGCCTACGGGTGCCTACTTTTGTTCACCGCGGAAGACCTGGCAAGCTTGTAAACGAGTACGGTCCCGATGTCTTGATCGGGACAGAAATACCTTGCGCGGCGGAACGGAAGTGACAACGGTAGGTCGGGGTTTGGGGCTGAAGGCCCCAATATAATCCCCTTCGACAAAAACGATTTCTAATGCAACGAAGCAGAATTAACCAAACCGCGTTTTGCTCGCTCCGCAAGCTTAGCGTCCCTCCGACTTAACATTCACGGTCATCAACCATCGACTCACTTGTTGCGCGAACCCGGAACCGGCTCCCGGAGCCATTGACGCACAATTGCGGCAATGTTCACCGGCTCTTCCCTGGTCATCATTTCGACCCGCTCCAGAAGCTCGTTCTGCGCGCGAACCTCGTCGGGCACCTCAACCGTCTCTTCCTCTTTAGGCCCCAACGGTTCGATCTGCGGAACCGGCGGATTCATCGCTTCGGCGATCGTCCGTGCCAAGTAGCGCATGAACAGGATCAACATCACCGCAATCAGGAACAGACCGACATACTTGGCGATCATCATCCGCATCTCCCACACCTCTTGCTCGCGAAGCTCTCGTTGCTCCCGACGCAGGTAATCGTTGTCGAACTTGACATTTGCAACGGAAATTCGATCGCCGCGGGCCAAATCGTAGCCGACCGCGTTTTTCACCATCTCTTCGAGATTCGCCAGCTCCTCGGCCGTACGCTCGACATATTCGTCTTTGCCGTCCTCACCGATGATACGCCGTCCGTCAACCGCCACCGAAACGGTCATCCTTTTAACATTGCCCACTTCCCGCACAATATGCTCGACCGTCTTATCTATCTCGTAATTGGTAAGCGAGCGCTCACGCTGATGATCGCCGTCCGGCGCATTTCTCGTGTTCTCATCGATACGCTCTTCGGAGCGAATCACCCTGCTTTCGGGATCATACAGCTCCATTGTTTTCTCTACCTGATCAAAATTGAGATCGGCGGCCACCTGGATGGCCGCTTTTCCCGGCCCCAGCACGCCAACCATCATTTTCTCCACTTTTTTCTCGAAATAGCGTTCGACATTCTGCTGAAGTTCCATGTTTCGCGATGAAACAAGCGCGGTTTCGTCGTCACCGAACGGATTAGACAACAATCGCCCCTCGAAATCGACAATCGAAATTCCTTCGGGTTTGAGCCCTTCGACGCTCGAAGACACGACGTGGCTGATGCCGCGAATTTGGTTTTTGGAGAGGGTGTTTCCCGCACTGAGCTTGATAACCACCGAAGCCTTTGGGTCTTCTTGCTCATCGAGAAATATGGTCGGCTCCGGAATCACTACGTGTACCCGCGCCGCCTTAACCTCCTCGAGCCCCTCGATCGTCCTCTGAAGTTCGCCTTCCAAGGCGCGACGCGCATTGAGCTTTTGGACAAAATCGGTGACGCCCAAATTGTTCTTGTCAAAGAGTTCGTAGCCGACCCCGCTGCTCTTGGGAAGTCCTTCACGGGCCAAGGCCATCCGAATCTCGTACACCTCCCGCGCCTGCACCTTGAGCGTTCGCCCATCATTCTCAAGCTTATACTTGTATCCGCCCTCATCCAATTGCTGCGTGATCTCCGCCGCTTCATCGATCTGGAGACTGGAATAAAGAACACGCCAACCGGAGTCTTCGGCCGGTTCCCGCGACCACAACACCAATGTCACGAGCCCAAGAACCGACAGACCGACCAGCGAAGACGTAATGATCTTCTGCTGAGTCGACAGGCGCCGCCAAATTGCGGAAAGCTGCCCGATAAGCTGCTTGAAAAATTCAGACATTTCCTACTACTCCTTTAGTCTCGGTCGGTTCCTCACCGTCTTGCATGGGGCCGGTTCCGGGATCCGGTAACCACCCGGCTCTACTAAATTGTTGCATAAAATCCGGTTAACATGTATTTAGGCAATTGAATGATTTGGAATTATGGCCAAGGTCATATAGATTTCCGAATTCCACCACCGGTGAATTCCGGAAATCTATATGCATCAAACGGATTTTATACAACGACGGGGTCTACAACCTCAGTCGCATAACTTCCTGATAGGCGTCCATTACCTTGTTGCGGATCTCCATCATCATGTTGAACGCCACCCCCGCTTCCTGCGCACTGTTCATCACCTGATGGACATCGGTTATCTCGCCCGATACCAATTTAGCAATTGACTTATCGGCTTTCACCTGCATGTCGTTGACATCTTTGAGAAAACCGCCAAGGGTCTCTTTGAATGATGGTTGTCCTTTCGCCGGTCCCTTGGGCTGAGCGCTTTTCCCGATTTCATGCGGTCCCTTCGAAGGGCCGATGGGATTGATCTGATTCATATATTCCTCGCCGAATTCATTTTGGTACGTTTTGTCGGCGCCCCACGGATGCCGTACGATGCTTATCGATCCGGGGCTCCATTGTGTAAAGCGCCGGCAGGCCTACGCCCGATGAATGGGCACGAAATACGGCCTTGATCGACCCCAAAACGCCTGGTGCCCCGTTTCGCTCGAATCTGCTCCAATCCGTCGTATCTCCCGGCTCCCCCGCGGCGTTGTGATTCTTTGGCCATATCAGCGAGTATATGCCGCTGGGGACGCGCCTTGCTTCGCGACCGATTTGCTCCGTCTCGGCCGACGAAGCGTGTTTTGGGATAAGCACTACGCATACGCATCGAAATGTTTCCCCAAAGCAATTCTTCCGTGACGAGCCGGTTCATTCTCACGCGCGCCCCCCGCGTTTCTTGGACCGTACGCCCGAAAACCGGCTGTCAAGCCCGGCGAAAGTGCCGGGGCGGGACGAGCGGGACGAGCGGGACGAGCGGGCGTCGCCGCGGGTGTGCTGAAACCGGCGTTACGCGTGCGGGCTATTTCCGCAAGCTTCAAAAACTGATCAATCGATCCCGAGCCGCCCGGTGCATTGATATTCATCTTTTCTCCCCCTCGATATCCTCAATCACGCGCCGCACCGCACTACATTTGAAGCGCCTGCATCAGCATCGATTTGGTCGCATTGAATGCCGTCACATTCGCCTCGTAAGCGCGGGTGGCCGCAATCATGTCGGTCATCTCTTTCACCGGGTTAACATTTGGCATGGCTACATACCCGTTTTGATCCGCGTCGGGATGGGCCGGATCGTGAACCATTCTGGGTGGGCGCGAGTCCTCGCGAATCTCCGCCACCCGCACCCCTCCACCGAAAAAACGCTCATCACGCGGAAAATCGGCCGGCGGGATCGGCAGATGATTCTCGCTGGTCTCACGACCTCGAACGGCGATCTCTTGATTAAGCAAACGTACGTCCCGCCGGTCACTCCCCGCTTCGAAAACCACAAACTGACGACGATACGGGCCGCCTTCGGCCGTACGTGTGGTTTCTATATTGGCAAGATTGGAGCTTATCGCATTCTGACGAATCCGTTGGGCTCTCAGTCCCGAGGCGCTAATGTTGAGCCCCGAAAAAAGACCTGACATCGGCATCACTCACCACCCTTTCGGATATCGGTTACTGATTCGGTATGCTCTTCGCCTGAATCGCCGCATTGAGTTTGCGATACGAACCCCGGACGAAACGAATACCATAGTTGTACATGATCTGATTCTCGGCCAATTTGGCCATTTCGGTGTCGATATCAACATTGTTAACCCCGCCGGGCAACGTACCGTCGGCCGGACGATATGCCCGAGGCCGTATCTCGCCGAGCGTAGGACGCCCGAGTTTGAGGTGATTGCCCGAAGTCCGTGTGCCTTGAAGGCGCGTTCGATCGAGCGCCCGCCGAAGCTGGTCTTCGAATTTTACTTCAACGCGACGAAAACCCGGTGTGGTGGCGTTGGCGATATTGTTGGCAATGACGCGGTGTCGAAGCGTCGCGGCATCCAGACTCTTAAGCACCGCCTGCGTGCCGCCGCCTTTAAAAAGAATATCCCCCAGCATCGTGCACCTTCCTCACATGGTTCATTGGCGGTATCCCCCCTTTGTGCGCAAAAGGAGCGGAGGCCGCCGCGCACAAGTGATAGCCGGATTGAATTCGTAGCAGCGCCCATGGGAACTTCAACTTAGTTTCGATTTGAACCCGGTAAGCGCCTATCGGTCATCCGACATAAGTACCGATGGCCCTTTCCGCAACCCCTATGCCGGCGGGGATATCCAGAATCGCGTGGAGTACGATTTCGAAGCGCTCGGCATGGGGTGAGCTTGTAAGTGCTTGCTAAGGAAAGAGTTGCGCGGCAAGGGATCCACTTTTGTGCAAATGCGAGCGAAAAACCAATCGACGTATTGGGTGTGTTAGCCCCTTTGGATATGGACCAAATTGCCTAGTGAGGCGGCAAGGAATGCAGGGGAAGAGGTAGAAAGCGTACCATGCCGGTGAATGTACGCCTCTGAGGTATGGAACGGCTCAACAATGAGATTAAGCGCCGCTTGCGCACAAATACCAAATCTTTCCCAAAGGTATTTTGGATACGGCAACACCCCAAAAGCGACATGCTTCCAAATAGGTAACCGCAAGTCATCCCAACCGATTGAGCAAAGAACGATAATGAACCTGGTTCTTCTTTTCGAAAACGATTTTGCAGGTCCCGACCATGTGATACTCGGCGGACGCAGGCGAGAGCATGCGCTTGGCATTCATCGGGCCGAGGTAGGTGATACGCTCCGCGTAGGGGTGCTCGACGGCAACGTTGGGACCGGAAAAGTAATCGGTGTGAGCGAGGGCACAATCGAAATGGAGATTGTGGTCGACCAGCCGCCGCCCCCCCCCGCTCCCCTGTGCCTTCTTTTGGCACTTCCGCGCCCTAAAAGTCTGAAAAAGGCGCTGGCCGCGGCGATTACGATGGGTGTGAAACATATCGTTCTTTTACGGACCCGGCGAGTGGAGCCCGGCTACTGGCAAAGCCCGGTACTATCACCGGAGTCGCTTCGAAAACTCTCGATTCTCGCATTGGAGCAGGCTCGCGATACGATTATGCCCCATATCGACATGCGCAAACGATTCAAACCGTTTGTCGAAGACGAACTTCCTGCTTTGGCTAAAGGGACCCGCGCCCTGGTAGCTCATCCCAATGCAGCCACCATGTGCCCACGCGGTCTATCTTCCCCCGCAACATTATGCATCGGTCCCGAAGGCGGGTTTATACCCTATGAACTGGATTTACTTGCCCATACCGGCTTTCACCCGGTCTCGATCGGCCCGCGCCCACTCAGGGTGGAACAAGCGGTGGCGGCGTTGATCGGGAGGTTGTTTTGAGTGGTGGCGAGTGGACGGACGGTGTCAGAGGATTGACGGTGAGTAGTCCGCGGGTTTGGTACACGGCGGTCGTTCAATCACTAAGAGCCGCTTTCAAAATGACCCGCTACTCAGGCCGGGGCGACGACTTGCCTGTCTTGTTGCGCCTCCTCACCATATCATCGAGAACATGCCTCGTCCTCCCACTTTGCAGCATTACATCCAGGCCTTCTCACTTGGCCTTCCCCGACATAGCTCATTCTGAAAGCGACTCAAGACGTTTTATCCATCCCACGTTAACTTCGCGGCTTTTTTCTTAGGGGATGTCCCAACTTCTTCAGCCCCGCGGTTTCTCTCTCAGTCAAAGGCCTCACCGCACCGCGCTTGAGGCCCCTAAGCTTGACGACACCAAACTGAACACGGCGCAGCCGAATGACGTCGAGCCCCACCGCATCGAACATCCTGCGTATCTGGCGATTTTTGCCTTCGTAAAGGTCGAGTTCGTACCACACTCCGCGTTCATCGGCCTTCGGCAGTGGGCGGATTGCGCCGGCATGAAGAACCGCGCCGTCGGATTCAACCCCTTCTTTGACCATCGCTTCGATTTCTCGCGGTTTCAACGCTCGTCCCACCAGGACTTCGTACTGTTTTTTGACGTGAAACCGCGGGTGCGTGAGCGCATGCACCAGGTCGCCGTCGTTGGTAAGTATCAGAAGTCCTTCGGAGTTTCGGTCCAGACGACCGACATACTTAAGATGCCTTAGGTTGTGCCGCGCCCTCTCTAAAGCATCGTAGATGGTCTCACGCCCCTGCGGATCGTGAGCGGTCACCAGTTGACCGCGCGGCTTGTGGTACATGAGATATTCGGGAGGACGGATCGGTTTCAGCGGCTCGCCCTCAAAAGTAACCGTATCGTGCTTCGGGTCGATGCGGGTTCCCAGTTCAGTGACGATTGCGCCGTTGACCGCCACTTTTCCCGCCGCGATCAGACGATCGCATTCACGACGAGAACCTAGATTGTGGCGGGCCAGATAGCGGTTGAGTCTGATTGCCTCGTTGTCACCCGGTGGCGAAGTCTGATCCAACGTTGTACGAACGCTCATTGCTTCCCTTCGTTTTGCGCAATACCCACAAGCTCTTCGATATCGCCCGCTACCCGTACGGGTTTCCCAATACGGCGACTAAGGCGCGCAACGGAGAAACCGTCCAGAGTGTAGCCGCGATGATTCAGGCAGACCGCGGGTATCACCAGCTCATCCCAGGGCGTTTCCACCGAGCGGGCGGTACGAATAATATCCGCCCCCACCATCAGTCCCGCCACAGTCACCGATTCACCCAGAAAACGGTTCTTTACGGGAACAACGTCAAGCGATACACCGCCGACCACTTTTTCGATTCCACCCGCCACCTGCTCGATATATGGATGAGCACTCATCGAGGTTAAAACCAAAACACGGCGAGATTTCCCCTTTTTCGGCGTTTTCCGTTTCCGCGGGCCGATTTTGTTGCGCTCCTTGCGCCACGTATCGAGCATCAACCGCACCAACCCGACCCCATTCTCGATCTGAGGAAAATCTTCGTAGTAGGCCCTTGCGGGAATCGATTCACCCGCACGGATAAATAATTCATCGGCAAGAAACACTCTTCGGTGTCCATGAGTCCGAAAATCCTTTTCACTCAACGCCGCAACTTGCGCGCACACCTCCTGGGCT
>WJJU01000691.1 GCA_014729595.1 Chitinivibrionales bacterium | reverse complement strand
GTCCAGACAATAGCGAACCTGTTTGGCCTCTATGCTTCTTTCGAGCAATGAGTACTGCGGTTGGCTACTGACGACGTCCGCCGCCGCGCGGGCTTGGTCTAGCAGTTGCATCGGGAAATTGCAGACGCCAAGACAGCGAACTTTTCCTTCTTCCCGAAGACGCACCAGCGCTTCAAGCGAGTGGGCCAGATGGATCTTGGGATCCGGCCAATGTATCTGGTAAAGATCAATAGTATCGATTCCTAAATTTCGAAGCGATTCTTCCGCTTGGCTCCGAATTGTTTCCGGCCGAAGATCCACCTCATACCCCCGCCCCACCCGCCGGGTTCCAACCTTGTCGGCAATCACAAGTCCCTCGCGCCGACCTTTTATCGCCCTACCGATCAAACGCTCAGCGTGACCATTGCCGTAAGGCGGCGCCGTATCTATGAGGTTTATTCCGCGATCTATTGATGCCTGTATAGTTTCGACCGAACGGTTGTCGTCGACAGGTCCCCAGAAATCGTTTCCCATCGCCCATGTCCCCAATCCTACCGCCGAAACACGCAGGTCGGACTTTCCGATGTTCCTGTAGATCATCATTTACCTCTTTCTGGCTACGATCCGTGACGGCTTCGTGATCAACGCTGAACATCTCCGCCGGAAAGCATACGGTCAGCGAAGCGTCAATTTGATTGGCCCAGCGACCATGCGGGAGCATGAGTCGATGATTGTTTGCATTCTTCCGTGGTCCGGTATTCTGATTGATACGGCCCGCAGGATATTTACAATCTTATGCAACCGCAATGCCATGAGCCTTTTGGGTCATCGATGATGGTTAAGCGGTCGGCAAACGGAACTCCTTCCCGCCGATATTTGTGACGACGACAACTTTTTTTTGCGGAAATGACAATCCCCGAGCCTTTAATCATGTAACGACTCCTCCTTTTATCGCATTTTCGCGGTTTCGGTTTGGTAGTAGCATCCAAATCGATGAAATGTTGGATTAGTTGGGTTTATGAGCAATACGGTGATCCGCCAAGGGGCTTCCTGGTGACGAAGGGGGGCTTGGCGCGGTATTTGCATAAAAAACCCGCATTCAGAACTGATGCCGGAACCAAAGTCGCTGAGTAAGACCTAGTTAATTTCGGCGGGAAAGCCCGAAAGGAGGCGTACGATGCATTTTGTTACACCATGGAGTCTGTCAAAGAAAAAACCTCGACGGCAAAGCGAGGAAGCGTCTTTTCCGTGGCGTCACAGTGGGCGGAGTTCACGATCAAAACGAGCCGGCCACCGACGAGCTTATCCGTGGGACAAGCTTAGTGGCTTGGTGGCGAATGCACTGGGGAGTAACGGCAAGAAAGAGGCGGTCGACGACGCGGGGATGAGGCAAGGCGTTTTGATCGATCCCTCGTCGGATCGCGTAAAAGTGAAGGTTGGCGTGCCGCCCGTGAGAAAACAGGATATATATGTGGGATACGAAAACGGGATACTTCACATCCGAGGGCATAAACGTACTCGTATGGGGAAATCGCGGCGAATATCGCGCTTTACCCACGAAATTCGTTTGGGACGGGATCTCACCTGGACAAACGCCCGGGCGCATCTTCAAGATCATACCTTGACTGTGGAAATACCTCGTTCGCCGAATCGCGAGCGTGGCAAAAAACAAATACAAGTAGAATAGCCCTGACTAAAAGCCGCGTAAAAATGAGCCGCTACTCAGGCCGACTGCGATGACCTGTCTGTTTGGTTGCGTCTTCTCACCATATTCCCGAGGATATGCCTTGTACTCCCCGCTCAGCGGGATCACATTCAGACCTTCTCGCTCGGCCTTCCCCGACGTAGCTCATTCTGAAAGCGGCTCTAAGCGTGCACCGGTGGGAATCCCCGGCTACCCGCGAACCTTCAAAACTTCCCGCGGGTCGGGGCGGCCGGATGCGAGATAGGGAGTGTGAGGGACTGTAGATGATCATTAGGGATAGGCATGGGTCGAGGGGGTCACGAATATGGCCCATGATGGTTGCGGTTCTCTGTATGGGCGCCACGGAGCTAATGGGGCAGTATTTCGGGCGAAACAAAGTGCAATACGAGCAGTTTGATTTCAAGGAAACCCAAACTCCACATTTCCGTGTATTTCACTATACGACGGAGGGGCCTGCAATACGCGACGCCGTCAAAATGCTTGAGCGGTGGCACGAGCGTCAGGCCGCCGTTTTCGGTGATTCGCTGGGACCAAACCAGCCGGTAGTTATCTATGCCAACCATGCGGATTTTCAGCAAACGAATATCAGTGGCGGGCTGATCCCTCAAGGGACGGGGGGATTCACCGAAAGTAGGGCGAATAGAATCGTTCTTCCACTGACAGGGGTATATGCCGACAATGATCATGTATTGGGGCATGAGTTAACCCATGCGTTCCATTATCGAATTATGAAAGAATCGCGGCGTAAGATGCGGGGCGGCCGCGGTATTCCGCTTTGGTTTATCGAGGGTATGGCCGAATAT
>WJJU01000690.1 GCA_014729595.1 Chitinivibrionales bacterium | reverse complement strand
CCACCATGATCTGCTGAAGAGATTCAATCTTCTGTCGATGGATGGTCATTGCCGTGCCTTTTCGGCCGATGGAAGCGGGTGGGTAGTCGGTGAAGGAGTCGGCATGGTACTGCTTCGTCCGCGAACCGAAGCGCTGAGGTGCAATGACAACATTTGTGCACTGATACAAGGGACCGCCGTTAGTCATTGCGGCCGGACCAAACGCTACGGTATCCCCAACTCCGACGCACAGGCGGAATCGATTAGAGAGGCATTTAAAATCGCCGCTATCGAGCCCAAATCCGTGAGCTATATCGACACACAAGCTACGGGTTCGGCTATAGCCGATGCAACCGAGATCGCCGCGCTGACTGAAGTATTTCGAGAAGGCAACTCAAGCGAATGCAAAACGATAGTCGGTTCAGTAAAACCCAATGTTGGGCATCTTGAGTCGGCGTCGACCATTTCACAAGTGATCAAAGTTTTGATGCAGATGAAATACGGCGATATCGCCCCCACCGTTGATACCGACCCCCTCAATCCATTGTTGAAAATCGAGAAATCGCCATTCACCATAGCGAATCAACCTATTGACTGGCGGGCTAACCTTGCCGACCACCAAAAAGATATCCCATACAGAGCGCTCATAAATTCGATCGGTGCAACCGGCTCGATGGGTCACATGATTTTGGAAAGTGACACAAGCCGGATCGTGCAGGGTAAGACTTCCGATATCGAGACCGCCGTAGTTTTGTCGGCTGCCTCGGAGGAACAGCTCAGTAAGATGGTCGACCAGCTCGACAAGCGCCTCAATTCCGAAACTAAGAACCAAATAATTCCAGCCTTAACGGATATCGCTTACACGCTGGCGGTAGGACGATCGCCTCAATGTGATCGATTGGCAATGGTCGTCGGCACCCTCGATGAGCTACGTCAAACGTTGGCAAGCATGAAAGAACATATAACACCCGACGGCAAAAAAATATTCAGAGGAAAAGCGGAATTGAATTCAGCGAAAGTGCTTGAGGAACCCTCGTCCATGGTCGAAGCGGCACGACTTTGGTGTCAAGGAGAGGTTATCGACTGGAAGATTCTGTTTCCACGGGAAGCCAAACGAGTTCCTCTCCCCACCTATCCTTTCAGAAAAGATAAACACTGGCTTTTCGGCCCCACGGAATCAACGGCTATCCAACCGGAGCAAGAGCAATCGTATCGACCGTTTTCAGCGGCCGACAAGCCGCATCAAAATGAAGCCGGTGATACCCGCAATCTTCTGCATACAATGGAAAACTATCTGGTCGATTTTTTTGCACGAGAGATTGGTGCGCCGACGAATGCAATCAAACCTAATGAGCCGTGTGAATCATTCGGCTTGGATTCAAAGTTCGCTCTAAAGCTCAATACCGCCCTTCATAATGCCCGCTTCGAGAACCTTTCCACAACGTTCTTTTTTGAACATCGTACAATTCACGAGATGGCTTCTTTTTTACTTCACAATCACGGTAATGAAGTAAAAAATTTATTCAGGGGGGAACAGTCGGAAGAGTACGACGAAGGGGTAGAATCGGTACCGGCGATCATGGAGACGCATTCGATAGGCGTGGCCCGTAGATCCCGCCGCGACGGCTCACCTTCCACCGACGATATCGCCATAATCGGTATGGACGCCAGGTTCCCTGGTGCTCAAACGGTTCATGACTATTGGCGCATACTGATGGAAGGTAAAGACCTCATCACGGAGGTCCCCAAAGAGCGATGGGACGGGGACGCCGTCTATGATCCCGAGAAGCTAAAACCGGGAAAGACCTGCGGCAAATGGGGGGGCTTTATAGACGGTGTTGATACGTTTGACTATCGCTTTTTCAAAATGTCGCCCAAGGAGGCGGGGCGAATCGATCCCCAGGAAAGACTTTTGCTCCAGAGTGTTTGGAAGACCGTTGAAGACGCGGGATATACACGATCAGCGGATAGTAGCATCACGGGCGTTTTCATTGGCTGTATGTATCAGCACTACCCGCTCCTTGGCGGCGAGCGAACCCTGGGCTTGGTTTCACGCAATTCGAATTGGAGCTTGGCTAATCGCATAT
>WJJU01000689.1 GCA_014729595.1 Chitinivibrionales bacterium | reverse complement strand
CTTTCGGGGGGGGGCAATTTTTGACCACTGGGAGATGGTTTCCATTCTTTGCGCGCCGGTCCGGTTACGTTGGTTATGGAGGCTCTCGATGCGGCCGCCGCTACTGAAAGTATGCCGTATTTTTGTATAAGAGCCTGATCGCCCGATTGTGTCCGATATTTGCTGCTCTATGCAAGGGAAGGGGGAATGTAGCGTGCGTTATAGGCAATTTGCGGCAGTTGGAAAAGTGTTTAGGGCTGTTGCGAGGAGGGCAAACGGGTGTTGCGGCGGCAAGCACGCGGCTATTATGGGGCCGTGGACTATCTCCATGGTTCTTTTCGTTTCGTGCACCGTCTACCAACCGGCAGTCTTTTTCGAGGAACCGCGTCGCCTGGTGCTGTTGACCTTTGACGACGGGCCGAACGGTCACGGGCGGGTTACCGAAAGGCTTCTGGCGGTTTTGCGTAAGCATGATGTTAAGGCGATGTTTTCTCTTATCGGGACCAATGTTGAAAAGTATCCCGCCATAGTCCGGCGGATACATGCCGACGGTCATGTGATTGCCAATCATGGCTATTCCGAATGGCCGGTACTTTTCCGCTCTACACAATCTATCCGTCGAGAGATGGACCAATGCACTCAAGTAATCCGCGCAGCTCTTGGTGATTCGTCCTTTGTTCCCTACGGCTACCGCCCCGCATTCGGTTGGTATAACAGGCGAACACATAGATGCGCCCTTGAACGTGGCTATCCTCTGTGCGGCTTCAATTGCTACCCGCGTGACGCCCAAGCGGATTCTTCGCAGGCGGGCGCCGTGGTGTATCGTGCCCTCCGGTGCTTGGGCAAAAGAGGGGGCGGTGTGGTGGTTATGCACGACGGAAAAGCGGACCATGAGCGGCTTCTTCATCGGGTGCGGCGAGGCCGCGGCAGCTATGAAAGGTTATGGATTCCCGCTACGGTGGACTCAATTATTGTTCGGCTGAAAAAAGAAGGGTTTTGCATGCCGCCTCTTACCGAAGGACCCGCCAACACACTTCCCGTGGAGTATTTGAACCGCTTTGAGGAATTTTTCTTTTAGCCGCTTTTTCCGCTCTTGCTTACAATGAAGCGAGCGTTGCTCGTGAGCGAACCTACATCGTCCAAACCATTTCTTTGAGTTTATTGGTGAATGCCGAGTAGTACTCGAGCAGGTTTCGGTCTTTGGGCGTTAGATCCGCGCGAAGAAGGCTGTGGCTCGTATCTACGGCGCGTGCAATTCGATAGAGTCTATAAAGCTTAAGAATCTGCCGAGGTGATCGTGAGGTGCAGTCGAATGAATATTCCAAAGCCCTCGAAGAAACACCGAGCCGTTGCGCCCATTCGCTTACGCTCTCGGGACTATCGCTCATAAGAATGTTGAATGCCGATTGAAGCTTCTGTTTATACAACGGTGCCGGGTAGATCCCACTGAGTCGATGTTTAAGCGCCGCATCGAAAGCCGCTCGATAGAGTGTCCGCTGGTCCAGCATTTCCTTGTCAAAAAAACCGACTATGTTCATTTGGCTGCATAGGTACCCTTCGCCGCCGGAGGCCTTGCCCGATACCACGAGTATCGGCAGTTGTTCGGTGTAACGGCTTATCAAATTTTGAGTTACGTCGGATGTCGGCATGTAAAGATCAATGACGGCAAGGTTATAGGTGGGATTTTGGAGAGCTTTGTCGGCTTCATCGGCTGAACTCACGGCATCGACCGCAAACAGGTTGTTGCCCTCCAACAGAAACGATTTCATCAACAGCAGCACTTCGGGGTTGTCGTCGACCATCAATATACGCAAGGATCCCGCGAGTACCTGCATAACGGAATCCAAGTGCTTACTTAACTGTTCACCTGACTGAATTTCCGGGGTCAAAGTATTCCTCGCATATTTGTGTGGATATTTTTCAGCGGCCTGCTGCAGATAATAATATATACGGTTGGTCCATCCACGGACCAGTAATTATCCTAATCGGCTAAAGCGGTATTCGTTTACCCCGGCTCGGATGGTGCGACCGTTCTCTCTAGTTTCTTCCATTCCTCAATATCCCTTTTTAGGCAATTGAAAAATACTTTCGGAAAGAATAGTGCACCCCGAACTCTTTTCACTAATCGAGATGCACTAAGATTGGTGGTCGGCATGCACTGATATTGAGGCACTACCGACTTGCATCCACAATTGAATTGTCCGGTTGTATGCCATTTACCGACTATCCCCCTGGAAATCATTTACAAAGTAGCACAAAGAAACCCTAAGCACGATAAAAACGGGAATATGCGTTTCCATTATGTGAGTTAATTCATAAAACTCCATCCCGGATCGAAATGTTGTTTCGCATAAACTCGAAAAGGAAGTTTTGGCCATAGTGAAGGCTGTAATTTGAATAACTTGAAAGCCTATGTTTCTTATGGTACCATATATTGTGTATACCGGGGCGGCATACGCAAGCGATAGACATTCGTGAATGCCTCCACTTCCGGCGTATTAAGAATAAAATGAAAGGGGGTTACCACTATGCTTTTCGATAGCATTCGCTTCATAGTCGAGAGTAAGAAAGCGCACTGGAATTTGATGCGGGTGCTTGCGGAAGGAATCATTATGCATGCGGAGGGCACGAATGCGCAGGGCAACATAGAAATGAAGGTTTTCTGGAATAACAAAAGCAGAGGTCGACGGCGGGGCGATGTAGGCTTTGCGGGTCGATACGTTTGAGGACAACTCAATGGGAACTACTAAACTACTACTAGGAGGAACGAAATGGTACGGAACAGAACTTTGCGGGCAATGATTCCTGTTGCTTTGGTGACACACCTGGCGCTTGGGGGAGTGCTTTGGGTTATGGCGGCATCTTGGTATCTTGGATGCAGGCCTGACCCCGCCGTTAGTTTAATTTTCGCAGGATTGGTGTTTGGTATTTACATGATCAATCGCTTCACGGACAGGCGAGAGGACTTGGCAAACAACAGTGACCGCTTATGGTTAATGGAACGTGGTCACGTATTTTTTTATCTAGGAGTGCTGGGGTTGGCGGGAAGCACAGGTTTGCTTGTGGTGAACGAGGCCATGACTGGTTTTCATTTGGCGCTGATACTACTGGGATTGGCATACAGTTATCGATTTTTTCCGTGGTTGGAGAGAGGTGAGATTCGTTTCGTTCGTTTAAAGGAGATTCCGTTTGTTAAAAATTTGACGGTAGGGCTTCTTTGGGGAAGTTCGGTATTTGTGATTCCAATTTTGTTTCATGGTCTTGAGGCTACTCTGTCTCTTGGAATGGTTTTGCTTGTAGTTGCGAGTACGACGACGGTTCTTACGAACACGATCTTCTGTGATGTCAGGGACGTGACCGGAGATCGCCTCGCCGGCAATCGCACACTGCCGTGTTTGATAGGAGTTTCGGCTACATATAAGATGCTTGCAGCTCTCAATATCGTGGTGATTGCAACTGCTTCGATTGCCTATGCATTCAATGCCGCTGAAGTTGGACAGCTTACGTATGTGTTTTTGGTAAGCTTCTATCCTCTTATCTATATAGTGGCACACGAACGCAAGTGGCTGTCGCGTGCATGGGTAGAATTCGTGGCTGATTCAACTCCCATGATATGTGCCGCGGGCCTTGTGCTTTTGCGGCTTACGACGGTTTGAGCAGGTTATCAGAATTAGCCGGATATGCTTTTGTGCGCGTGGAGCAGGATTCGAAGTGCAGTGCTGGAGTGCCAAACCAGCATTGAGGAAAGTCCGAATAATTCTGATAGTTTACTCCGCTACAGGTTGCTGATTTTGCGATGAAACCGAGAACCATTTACCGGCAGGAGAAAGGAGAGTAAGGACGACCCGAAACTCACTCAGCTTTATGCTCTTACAGAAGAAATGGTCGCACATCCCAAAGTTGCGGGAAGATGGTGTCAGGTCTGCATACGGGTAAGCACATATTCCTCTGAGAACAATTCTGGTGCCGAATCCGGTTCTGATGGAATAACACGGATGCCATGAACGGGATCCGAAACGAGCGCATGCCATGAGCATCGCATCCCGGTCTCTAAAAGCTGCGGTGCAACAGTGGCGGATGCCAGGACCCTGGTGCGTCCCTGAACCAGGGTCTTGGTTGCTTCGGATACAGACTCGAGGATACGCGGCTGAATCCGGACATTATGAAGAACCTGGAGTACTTGAGGTAAGTACTCAATTTCTGTTTTTATGATGGCTATATCGCAATCATTCTGCGCCTGTTCTCCATTTTCGGTGAGAATGGGGAAGGTGAGATTGAGCATAAGGCCCAGGCCTGTTTTTTCTTTACTGTTTTTGCCGTAAGCACTTATGTGTCCGCCGTGGCTTTGTATGATTGCGCGCACAATCGAAAGGCCGAGCCCTGTGCCCTTTTTGCCTTTTTTGGTAGTATAGAATGCTGTGAATAGCGAGGATGCTTGCTCTGGTGTGCAGCCGTCTCCATTATCGTGAATGGAGACCAGGAGCATGCCGTGCCTTTGCATGAGACGTATGCTAATGTGTGTGCAGTTGGCCTCGATCGCATTATTGAAAATATTAGTAAAGACTTGCTCCAATCGCCCCCAGTTCCCATGAATGAGCATAGGGGATTCGGCGGCGGTGATTTCGAAGAAATTCGAGGGCAGGCTTTCGTACTTAGCGGCGCACTTGCGAATGAGCTGTTCCAAGTCAAGAACGTGCTTATCGTGAACAACTCTCGATCGCGCGAGATCAAGTACGTCTCGACTGAATGCGGTGAGGGTTTCGACGGCCGTCTCTATGCTGGTTACTTTTTTGCGATCGATATCCGACAGTTCGTTGGAACGCTGAAGCAGTTGGGCATGACCGCCGATTACGAACATGTAATTCTTGATCTCGTGCGCAATCATTGCCGAAGACATACCGATCTCCTTGAGCGCATTGGCTTCGTCGAGATCGCGATAAGCCGATTCGAGCTTGTGGTAGGTATTCTTGTAATCTTTGACCACAAATGCAAAGTGCTCCAAAAACATGGCACTGTTAATGACTCCAAAACCCAGAATGCCGACTATTGTAAACCCATAAACCGGACTGCGGGGAATGAAATCGAAGAGCATGAAGATATCGACCAAACCGCAGAAGCTTAGAAAGGCAAAACCGACCACATGGAACTTCATCGCTCTTCTTTGCTCTTGAGATGAAGCAGCCCAGTGCTTGATCATGAATGCATGAACAAGTGCGATAGTCAAAACAACGTATGGGACCAAAAAAGTCAGATACCACACCGTGCCGACCACAACACCATCGGCCCGCTGCCTCAACATCATGGGTGTAAAGAATGAAAGCGCAAAGAGTGCCGAAATGAAGAAAAACGCCTGAATGAGGCGTTTGTGAATAGCCTTGAGAAGAACGAGCACATACAGCAAAAGCATGGGCATTATAAAAGAGCCAAGCATGTGCTGGATTTCGAACCAATAAAGGTGGTATTTGTTCGACGATCGAGGTATGATCCATATATCGACCGCTGCAAAACCACAGAGAAGCATAATAGTGATGCCGAAATAGAGTACACTCGGCGCCAACCGGGTCTTGTACTCAAGAGCCACAAAAAGGATTCCCGTCGCCAGCAGGAATATCCAAATCGCTTCAATTATGAACTCTGCCAATATGGACTATCCCTTGTCAGTGTTGAGCTTCGAATGCAGTTGAGAACCGATTGCGCAAAGGTTACATGACGCTAGATAATACAATGTTTGCGAAGAAATCGGCAAGAGGTTTTGTCGGTTTCATTTACGAGGCAAATAAGAAGGATACAATAGCTCGAGGTATGACTCTGAAGGGGGATTACAATTATCCGCTAAACGGATCTAAACCGAAACCGTCTTCCTACTTACCTTCTTGCAAACGCGTAACCAAAAACTCCGGCATATGTATCTTGCGCATTTTATTCTGGGTTTTCTGAAGGTCGTATTTAACTCTACGGGCGTAGTAGCGTTGCTGTTCGGTGTCGATGATACCGTAGCAACTGTCGGGATTGTGGTCTCGTGGCTGGCCCACGCTTCCGACGTTGATCAGGTAGCGAGCCCCTGAATCGCCGAAGTCGATCTTGGTGTCTTGGTGGACGTAGAGTTCGCGTTTTTCGTCGAGCACGATGATAATCGGGATATGGGTGTGGCCGACAAAACAGAAGGTGGTGTCGAAAAACTGGAAATTGAATGCCGCTTCTTCGAGCGAGGTTATGTAGTACCACATTTGAGGTTCGTAAGGTGTGGAATGAACATAGGTGATACTGTCAAAATGCTTCCGCAGCGGCAAATTCTCCAGGTATGTCTTTGACTTTCGGTTTAGATGCTCCGCGGTCCAATCGATCGCAATTTTGGCGTGGATGTTAAAATGCTGGGTTGAGAGTTTTCCGACCGCCGCCGCGTCGTGATTTCCCAAGAGAGTCACCGGACACTTCTTGTTCACGAGCGTAATGCACTCGTTTGGGTTCGCGCAGTATCCTACAATATCGCCTAGGCAGATGATCTCGTCGATAGTCTGATTCTCAATGTCCTCAAACGTCGCTTCGAGAGCCTCTAGATTCGCGTGAATGTCTGAAATGATCGCTATTCGCATTGTTTTCAGCCGTTCTCCATGAAGCGGAACGTGCTGTTCCCTATTTCGATTCTGTCTTTATGTTCCAGTCGATGGTAGTTGACTTTTTTGCCGTTTACCCTGAATCGGCCCATTACCCTCTGGGCTCCGATCCATACACCGCCATCCTTCTTTTCGATAACGGCATGCCCCTCGCCGATTAAGAACCCGTTCACAAAAATATCATCTTCTTCGGACGCACCTATCGTAAGCATCGGCTTGTCGATTTTATAAACAACATGCATGCTTGTCTCGATCAAGACGGCGCCGCCGGTTGCGGAACGTTGGCTTTCAATATCGCGCTTAGGCGTTTTCCGCGTATCCGGGATGTCGGCGGTCGCCGTAGCATTCGCCGCGGATATTTCCGCATGCTTCGACTCCCCGTTCGCTTCGGGCACCGGGTCGGAGGACGGCGGCGTGTACTCCTCGGTTTCAAACACCTGAAAGCGGACGACAAACTTGCCCATCGTGATATGATCACCGTCGTTAATCGTCGTCTTTTTGGCCTTTGTATTATTTACATAGGTCCCATTCAGCGAATTGAGATCCGTCACCGCATACGTGCCGTCGGTCATACGCTCGATTCGGGCATGACGGCGGGAGATGCCCATATTAGCGATCGAGATCGTATTTTCGGGCAATCGCCCGATAGTGATGATCTCTTCGTTAAGTTCGTAGGTCTTAATTGGCTCGTCGTTGTGATAGACAACGCATCGGACCATAGCATACTGTCCCTTGCGAAGGAATAAGACAATGAAAATACTATCAACGGAACGAAAAGGGCAATTGAGACTCGACTTGGGTGCGGGAAATTGCGAGTTGGAAATTAGAAATTGCCGCCCTCACCGGCGTAGCCCCGTGCACTCGGCAATTTCCAACCCGTTTGATTGCTCCCGCTTTATTCCTCATTCTTCATTGCACCAGCTTCTCACAAAATATATCTTATTTTTATAACCTGCTTGTGAACGAGACGGCCGGCCGGGCTTTGGGCCATGGCATAGCGCTTCTTTGATTTCCGTCTCCGCGAACCGAATGGCGTCGATCCTTAACCGATGAAGCTTACGGTATTTTTTTCAGCAGCCGCTTTCCGGATCTCCCATTCGCATTTTATGTCTTCAATAATTTATCTGCTGCTTTTCATCGCTCCGGTTACCCTTTATGCGGTTGATACGCCATACGAAGAACTGGTTGGGCGTAAAAAACGTCTCTCGGCGCAACTGGATTCTCTCGAGATGCTCAAGCAACTGCGCAAAAAGCAAGGTCAAAACCTTGAAGAGTTGGAGAAGAGCGCCGCGCTGGTGAAGGATTCGGTAGAGGCGGTGCGAGATGAAATCGCGGCGCTTACTCCCTCCGCCGACGTCGCCCAACCGCTCAAGACGGAGTCGGAAGGTTTATTGAGAAAACTGGGTATTCTGGAGCCCGAAGGTCTTTTCGATTGGATCATTGTAGCCGTTGGGGCCGTGGCGGTGCTTTCGGGAATAATCCTTGTTATTGGACTTGTTCATACGATAGCATTCAGGCCCCGTCACCGTCCCAAGCACGGGAGGATGCAACGAACCGCTCCGCAGGCCCCCGTTTCGACCGCCGGAGTGAAGCACAAACAAATTCCCGCTCGCAATCCAACAACTCCTACAGTATCGCGCTCCTCTGCCGATATAGATACTGAAAGCATTGAGTCGCTTCGGCAACGAATGCATGATGACAGCCGGCGAATTCAACGCTTCGATAAAGGGGCGATGCCGTTCGCGGCCGAAACGCCGGAGTCGAAAAGGCATGAGATGATCGAAAATGGCGGCGGCATACGCGGGCGAGTGCTCTCGGCCGCACATGAAGGCTTGGATGTGCACGAGATTTCTCGCCGACTTCACATAAGCGTGGACCAAGTTGCGTTAATTCTGCGCGTGGCTCGACGAAGCTAATATTTCGTTCAAGCTCGTATTTCATCCGGCTAATGCCGCGCCGTGTTGGTCCCACGATTCGGAATGATCGGCTGAGCTATAATGATTCCCTTCTTACGGCCCATACCGGCACGAGTGACCGGTGAGCGATCAAGCAAGTTTCCCGAGGGGCGCGGTGTCGTTGAAAAGCGAATCGACCGCAAAACCGTGGTTATTCGAACCGCCGCCGGCAAAGCTACCGTTCAGTTACGTGCCGGTACTCTTCACGAAGGTGATCCGGTGCTTCTTACGCGCATCGGCTCGGAACTGCTGATACATCCCGTTACCGATACCGCCCGTGGCGTTGGACGCGCCGGCGACACCGTTCAGGTTGATACCCCGCCTTCCGGCCAAGCGATCTCGGACGCCGCACAACTCATCGCGCGGATAAACGACATTTTAGCGAGTTCTACACCCGAGTGGCAAGGCGATCGACTCGCCCCCCTCCTGGAACAGCTTGAAAAAGCAATACGGGCCGCATTTATTGAAGCGCAACCGATGCGGTTGGCGCTAAACAGCAACGAGGTAACCACGCCCTCGGCCGCCGGCTTGTCGCCCCACTCCATTCATCATCTCCTTGAACTTCTCGGCAAGCTCGAGGAGATCGCTACCGGTCCCATCAAGGAACGGGCTGCGCAAGTGCGCGAGGCCTTGATGAAAACGCCCGTTTTTTCCGATATGCCGGTGGGATCGACCGGCTCATTGCTCTTGTTGTCACCGACATCGTCTCCCGAGCCCGGACTCTATCGATTCGATACTGTTGCAATGGCTCTCGAGTGGTTGTCCGAGCACCGCGAAGCCAAAGATAATGATAGAAGGCCGCCGTCGACTGGATATGGTGATAAGCCGGTGATCGTCAAGATCCATTACCAAAGCGAAAGGGGGTTGGTCGCCGACGTGCTGACACCGCGGGGGGCTTTGCTTGAAGTCGAACACACTCTTCGATCTGAAATGCAAAGCACGACCTTGCAACGGATGCCGACGGAGGCCGTGACGGCGGCGCTGGATGTGCATGGTATGCTGCCTCGTTCGCTTTTGTCCGAACTCGATTCGGCGTTAGCGGCATACGAGCACAAGCAGGCAAGCAATGAGGCGGGGTTGACGGGGCAGGCGTTGCGCATGACGTTGCCGCAGGTGGTTGGTCTTGCGTTGAGCTCTCACGGCACGGTGTCCACTCCTCTGGCGGCGGCTTTGACCTCGTCGGCCGGCGATATTCCCGCGTTGGTGGAATCGCTTTCCCGGCTGATTCATTTGCAGGAATCATCGTTGAATATGCCGCCTCCTCCCGAGTCTTACGCAATCCATGAGGGCAAGATGGGTGCCGGGATACCGCGAACGGAGCTGGTGCCGCATCTTTTTCGCGCGCTTGGATTTGATTTCGAAGCCGGTTTGGTACGAGCCGCGCCGAATGGGGCGGGCGATCGAGATGACGCCAAAAGCCTGAAACAAGTGCTGCTTGAATTGCTGAAACTCATTGAAACTCGTGATACCGCAAAAGGTGAAGGCGAAGAGCGATACCTACCGTCTGAAACTCGGAAAGGCCTTGGCGAGGAATCCGCCGGGACGGGAATCCGCGGCCGCTTTTCACCACTCTCGCTGCTTCGACGGACTGAAGGCGCCTTGACTCGACTGGAGTCCCTCCAGGTCCTGTCTCGTCCGGTCCAGAGCGGCGACGGAGCACGGCAGGTTGTTGCATTCCCCATGAAAATTGATGGAGAATGGACCGAGGCGAGAGTGCGCTTCGTGAAGAAGCGCCCGAGTAAAAAAACAAAACGCTCGTCCGGACGATACGCGGTGACACTGACGGTTAATCCGTCGGCTTTGGGTGAAATCACCATAGCAATGGATTATCAACGAGGGGGAGCGTTTACGGCGCGTTTGCATTTTGAGCGACCGGCCGTACGGCAATGGTTCGGAAAACGAGATCACGAACTCGCTTCGGCATTGGGCTCTCTTGGCTTCGGGGCGGTCCATCTCGAGATGAAGCACTCATCGGAGCATCGAGCGGATGAGAGCCGCCCTTCCGCATCGTTCGAGGGCGGGGAACAACGAGGGGGCTTCAGCACATGGGGGTGATGGAATTTAGCTTGTTTCGGCACACGAAGGGTGTCTCCAAACGGAGCAAAACAGTGATCATGAGTGAGTGCCGATTAGCACTATGAGCAAAAGACAATCAAAGCGACAGGATAGGGCGGTAGCGCTTCGGTACAGGGCCGAAAAGGAGGGCGCGCCACGGGTGGTAGCCAAGGGCGAGGGAGAGCTGGCCCGCAGGATTCAGGAGGTTGCCCGGAATAGTGGCGTTCCGCTACGGCATGACGACGATCTGGTTGAGTTGTTGGCACAGGTTGATGTGGATCGAGAAATCCCGCCGGAACTCTATGCGGCGGTCGCCGAGATGCTTAGTTGGATATACCGGGCGAACGATACCATGAAAAGGGAGAGCATTGAATGAAAGGATTGGCCGGCGTGGCGAGTGCCGCCCTGCTTTTATGGGTGGGGGCGGCGAATGCGGAGGAGGCGCGGGTATTTTTTTTGGGTTTTGCGCGCGGTGGGGGACCTTCATTCGAGAGTAGATTGGCGCGGCTCTTGCGCGAGCGTTTGCACGGAACGGAAGGTGTGAGATTGGCCGGTATCAGCGAGACCGCCGTCCTAAAGAAGCGGATGAATCAAAGTAACTTCGAACGCTCGTCCAGAGCGGCGATGGATCTGGTTGCCGAGCGTACCCGGGAAGACGACATGATGGTTTGGGCACGGGTACGGTCTTATTCGATGACACCCGAACGAAAGATGGTATTCGGTACTCGTGTGGTTGGTACGGTGACGGTGGGGTTGTGGGTGTACTATCCTCGCGCTCGGCGATACCTTTTTGTAGGCAAAGTTTCGGCGGAGGCTTCGGTTCGCAAACCTCCGGCCTGGTTCAGGCGGGTATCGCTTGTGACGCATATCACCGCGGAGGATCGGTCCCGCATCACCGGAGAACTCGTACGCATGACGGCGAACAAGGCCGGTGGGGCTCTTCGTGCGGTCGTTCGTCACTATTTCGAAGCCAAGGCCGAGGGCATACCGATGAATGCGGAGGTGGAGGTGCCGATCGGCGTGAGCGTCGAAGGCGAGGAGCCAATGCTGCGGGACCTATTCAGCATACCGATGTCCGAACCCGCGGCCGTTTCTTCGCAGGAGGCTCAAGAGGGTGCCGGCGGTCCAGGGGCTTCGGAGTTGAACGGGCCGGCGGGAAATAGGAACAACGTGAATGAGGGAGAAAGGGATGCCGGCGCACCGGAGGCGGAGCAAGGCGACGACGCCGCGGAGCGGTTATTCGACAACCTTATGCCTTAAGGAACGATGGAGTAGGTGAATTTTGGGTATAGAGAGTTTTACGCGATGCGGCGAGCACTCTACAGAGGTGCGGATTATGTATATTTGGTGATCCGCCATTATCCGTAAGAGTTCTTGAGAAGGAGTACGGCGTGGGTGACTTGGGATCCTATCGTAATGTCTTTGATGACCAGAACGAGTTCAACAAGCTCAACGAACTGATTCTTGGCGCGATCCAGGAGTTCTCGGATTACCGCAAAGGGAATCTGACTTACGGCGAGATCATGTTTGTACTGGAATGCATACTTGACTCGCTTCGCGGCACGTCGGAGAAGGATGCCAAGACCGCCCATCGGTTTAAAAACCTGGGAGAGGCACCGACGTTCACCACCTTGCTTTCGATAAGCTCGCGATTGGTGGAGACATTGGTCAAGAAGGGTGTGATTGGCAGCGAAGAAGAGGCGTTCATTCTCCACGGTGAAGAGTAGGGTGCGACGGCGCTTCGGGCGTTTTGACAAGAGAGAGTAACGAGCATGGCGGATCAGGATACGTATTCGGTGACGATAAGATTTCCCGGCGATTTCGAGTATATACCGGCGGTGCGCAAATTTGTTTCGGATATTCTTCAGACTTCGAATCTCGATCAGAAGTTCGCCTTTCGGTCGGAGATCATTGTTGATGAAGTGTGTGCCAATGCGGTGAACTTCGGGTGTACGAAACCGGATGCGCATGTTGAGCTGACGGTTGCGCTGACCGGTGATCGCGTGGAGTTCCATATCCGTGATGAAGGGGGACGGCAAAGGGATGTCGAACGACTTCGCGCGGCGGTGAACGAGAAGAGCCGTATTCCGCTTGAAGCCGCTCAAAACGAAGCCGCAACCGAGGGTCTTGGGCTTGAGATAGTGCGCATGCTTTCCGAGAAGGTTGATCTGGAGATCGACGAAAACAACTTGACCTCTCTGCATGTGGTGCGACGCCGCGAGGATCGGGAAAATGACCTCGATCGCTGAGCGGCTTCGGGAAAAGGAACTACTGTGGCGATGGAATTAAAGATTACTGTTACAAGGGATGAGGGAACGCCCGAAGTGGGAGTCCTGCGTTTCGAGGGAACGCTCGAGACGGATTCCATAGACAGGATCGACAAGGCGTTTGATGAAGTGACGGCTAACGGGCATGTCCATGTTGTTGCGGATATGGCGGATCTTGACTCCATCTCTTCGTCTTCGGTGGGAAAGCTCATGGAGTGCCGCCGTCGGGTGCACGAGAAGAGTGGGGATTTGGTTCTTGCCGGCCTTAGCATAGCTATTCGTGAGGCACTCGTAGCTATGGAAGCGAACAAGATTTTCCGTTTTTACCCCGATCTTCGCAGCGCGGTCAATGCATATAACTGGGAATATCATGGACGAACGGAAAATCTGTCGATACGGTTTCCGGCCCGGCTTCAGTTTGTCCCTTCCATTCGACGGCTTGTTAGCCGGATTACCCGGCAAAAGGGATACGGCAAGAAGGATTCTTTTCGTATTGAGACGATTATCGATGAAATTTGCAACAACGCGGTTGAGCATGGTAACCAAGATGATGCTCGTGGGGTGGAGCTTACCTTTTCCATCGATTCCCAAAAAATAGAGATAAAGGTAGTCAACGTGAGCGACCCGGAGAAAGTCGAGGCGCTAAAGGAGGTCTCAAGGTCTCTGAATTCCCCGTCGACGGCGGCGGAAGACACGCGCGGCCGTGGTTTGACGCTGGTGAAGATGCTTTCGAACGATTTCCGGATAGACTGCTCCAACGGCGGTACATGTGTGAATGTCACTAAGCTGAGAGAGGAATGACTATATGGAGTCTCACATCGAGCTTGAGTACGACGAAATCCAGGGCAAGGAAAACGCCCGGCTCGTACGGTTTGTCGGAGACCTCGATGCGACCAATGTCGAAACCGTTGTCGAGAAAATATTCAATCTGCTCAACGACGGTTATGTGAATATTGTTGCCGATTTTGCGAAGCTCAGGTATGTGAACAGCACGGGCCTGGGAATACTTCTCCATTTCAGTAAATCGGCGCAAGAAAAGGGCGGAACGTTCAAAATCGCAAATGTTAACGAGAATGTTTACGAAATTATCGAGATTATCGGGGCGACTTCATTGTT